>CADAGA010000257.1 GCA_902787275.1 Oscillospiraceae bacterium
GGAAATATCCACCACGCCGGCGATATGGTACACCGTTTCGGCGTTTTCAAAGGCGGCGTCCAGATCGTCGGGATTGCAGATGTTGCCGATGATCTTTTCACAGTCGATCCCTTCC
The DNA here is from genome assembly GCA_902787275.1 of Oscillospiraceae bacterium. Classification (GTDB taxonomy): domain Bacteria; phylum Bacillota; class Clostridia; order Oscillospirales; family Acutalibacteraceae; genus UBA1425. Next base: position 116 of record CADAGA010000257.1, read on the forward strand.
AGACAGGGGTGATCCTCCAGCAGCAGCAGACGCACCTTTTCGCCGCGACCCGTCAGATACTTGACGAGTGCGAGTCCCACGTAGCCGGTGCCGCCGGTGACGACGCTGTATTTTTCGCTCATATTCTTTCCTCCTGATGCATTGACTTTCTTTACGGGAATCATTATAATAGATACTGCGATAAATAATCAACGGTCAGTTCGATATCTTTCCGAGTGTTATTTAACAGATACGCTGTGTTGTGTTTTTTATTCAAACGAAAACGCGCTTCACCGGTCGTTAACGTACAGATACGGACAAATCAGTTCGATTACCACGGCGCGAACGCGCGGCGAACAGGAGGTCAACCATGGCGCAAGAGCAGAAAACGAAAACGGACAGACGAGTCCTGTACACGAAAATGTTTTTGAAAGAGAGTCTGCTGGAGCTGATGAAGGAGAAGCCCGTGGACAAGATCACGCCGACGGAGCTTTGCCGCAAGGCGGACATCAACCGCAACACGTTTTACGCGCATTATTACAGCACGCGGGACGTTCTGGAGGAGATCGAAACGGAGTTTTCCACCCAGATCATCGAGTCGCTGAGCAACCGCTTCTCCGCCGCGAATATCGATATTCCGCAGATGCTCAACGAGATCTGCCGCATCATCTACGAAAAGCAGGACTTCTGCAAGATCCTGCTTTCGGAAAACGGCGACGCGGCTTTTTTTGAAAAGATCATTTCGCTCGGGAAATACGTGATCATCAACGGTTGGAGAAAAGCGGGCGTGACCCTTTCGGACGAGCAGATGGACATGTTCTTTGCCTATATCGTCAACGGCAGCGTTGCGCTGATCCGCAAATGGGCGGCGAACGACATGAAAAACACGCCCGCGGAGATCGCCGTGCTGATCGAGCGCGCGACGTACGGCGGCATCAACGGCATGACGCAGGCGAACTGACGGCGGGATAAAACGAAAAACGGGAACGCAGACGTGTATCCGCGTTCCCGTTCTGTTTTACGGCTGCATCTTGTGCGCCGATCCCGACGGACCGGCTCCCGCATGCTTTACCGCTTGTTTCTGCGCAGAGGCAGTCTGTTCAGCAGACGCTGCACCTTCTCCTCCTGCGCGGCGGCCTTTTGCGCATCCTGCTCCAGCCGCTCGTCAAAATGATAATACAGAATATCCGCGCTGCAGGCTTTGCACGCGGTCTTGAAGTACAGCGGCGATAAACGTTCTCCGCATTTCGGACATTTTCTCATGGCGTTTCCTCCGCTTCGCTGATCTGGGCGACCAGCTGTTCCCTGCGTTCCGCGAGCTGTGCGCGGATATCCGCAAGCCGCTTTCCGGTCAGATTGTACCAGAAGAACGGGATCGCGCCCAGCGTGTTCACAAGCTGCGGAACCAGCACGTAGAACGTCCAGATGTAGAAATCGGTTTTCGGACCCTTCACGGCGACCTGCCTGCCGTTTACCGTTTGATAGGTCAGACCGATGATCGGAAGCACGGCGGTGGCGATCGCCGTACTGACGGAGCTTGTGATCTTGCTGAAGAAGGACGACACCGCGAACGAGACGCCCTCGTTGCGCTCTCCGGTTTTCAGCTCCATGTAATCGATGGTATCCCCGATCATCTCCGTGGTGATGATGTTCTTGACCGTGTTTACGATGCTGATGACGATATTCAGCAGCATCAGCACGGGCACGGCGACGGCCTTGTTCGTGTAATGCCTGCACCCTGCGAAAAAGCATAGGATGCCGATCGCGGCCTTGGAGAAGAAGTGGATCATCATCAGCTGCTTGTTGTCGAACCTGCGCTTGATCGCCGGAATAAACGGATAGGTGCCGATCCCCACGGCGCCGCCGGGGATGTCGATCAGCAGCTTTAAGGAGTTGAGCTGCACGACCTCGGCGAAATAATACGTGGTGAATACGTTATACAGACCGCCTGCGGACATCAGCATATTGCTCAGCACGATCAGCAGCAGCGGCTTGTTGTGCAGCAGCACCTTGAAGCTCTCCTTGACGCTCGGCTGGCGCGCAGACTGCACGACCCGCTCTTTCGTGAAGATCCCCGCAAGCGAGAACAGTCCGCCGCCGAAAACGGCCGCGATCACGCCGATGAGCAGAAAGACCGTTTTCAGGCCGACGTTCCACACGCCCTTTTCGGACGCGTCCATGAGCGAGAGCAGCAGCGTCTGGGACGCGCCGGATACGATGCCGCTGATAAAGGTCGAGAAGGAAATGACCCGCGTGCGGTCCTGCGGGAGCGGTGAAACTGCGGTCGTCATGCCGTTGAACGGCACGTCCGCGAAGGTAAAGCACAGCTCCCACAGGATGTACGAGACGTACATATAGGCGATCCTGACGCCGACGGAGGACACGCCGCTCATAAACGTCGGACCGCCGAAAAGCAGCACCGTCAGAACGGCGAACGGCAGCGGCATCACGATCAGCCACGGACGCAGCTTTCCGTAGCCCGTCCGCGTCTTGTCCACGACGGAACCGATCAGCGGGTCGTTGACCGCATCCCACAGTCCGGAGAGCAGCATCATGAACGAGACCGCGCCGGCAGGCAGACCGAACACCTTCGTGAAAAACAGGGAGAGATAACCGCTCTGCGTCGGCGTCGTCACGAAACTCTTGCCGCCGGCGGCAAAGCCGTAGGCGAGCGCTTCGCCGTAACCGACGTAGCGCTTCTCTTTGGCGGCGCTCATCGTTTTGCTCCCCGCGCAGATGCGCGCATTCCGG
>CADAGA010000258.1 GCA_902787275.1 Oscillospiraceae bacterium
TTCAAGCGCCTGCCGGACAGCATACGGAAACAGCAGCGCTCCGCCGTCCCGCAGCGCAACCGCCGCGCCGTCCATCGCGCGCGCGAATCCCGCAGCGTCGACCGTATATCGGCCGTGAAATGCGCATGCGCATTCCCGCAGCCACAGCGGAAGCAATCCGTCCCCGCCCGACGCCGAAGCCGCCGCATCGGCAGCGATCCCCAGCGGAACGCCGCGCGGCGTCTGCCAATCGCGCACCCACGCGTATTCCGGCGTACCGCCGGACAGCATCGCAGCGTCGCGCAGCACATCCGAGAACTGCATACCCGTCACACGCATCCCTCCCCGCCGGGAGTCTGCCCGCATGCGGGAAGCGTTATGCAGGGAAGGGTCTCAAAAATGCCAATCCTCGATGTCCGCGAACAAATCGCCGACGTACGCCTGCTGCGCACCCTGCAGCTCCTTGACGCTCGCCACGATCCCCCTGCGGTAGCACAGCGGAATGAACGGCAGATCCTCGTTGAACGCCTCCATAAACGCGTCAAAGACCATCTCGCCCGCCAGGAAGCCGTGGTACGCGTCGGCCGCCGTTTTGTTCCATATGCCGTGCGCAGCCGCGCCGGAGCCGCCGAAAAACGCGTCGAGATTCATGTTCGGCGTCAGACTGATCTCGCCGATATAGAGATCAAACTTGCCCAGCTCGACCGCGTTCAGAAAATCCGCCTTCGGCAGCGTCGTGACGTGCACCTTGACGTTCAGCGCGCCGAGCTTTTTGGCGATCTGCTGCGCGGCCATCCGCTTGAAATCGTTGTCCTCGACGACGAGCATATCCAGATTCAGGCTGATGCGCCCGTTGTTGCGCACGCCGTAGGTATTGATCTTGTCAAAGCCGATCTTCTCCAGCATTTCGAGCGCATTGACGCCCGGATCTGCGTGCGACGTCTCATACTCCGCGGCAGGCGTCCAGACCGGATTGAACGGCGTCCGCGTCACCGTCGCGTGTCCCTGAAACGCCACGTTCAGGATGTCCTGCCGGTCGATGGCGGCAGCGATCGCCTGACGCACGGCCGGATTTGCCAGCGCCGCATCGTCCTGGTTCATGCCGAGATAAACGAGATTGTTCATCGGATACTCGGAGATGGTCGCGTTGACGCGCGTATATTTCCCGCCGGAAAGATCGAATCAGGCTCATCGGCGGATAGAAGCCCCGGAAGCGGTCGTTGAACGCGACCAGCACGGGGTCGTTTTCGTTCTCTTCATATTGCAGCACGTACCGTCCGCTGCCCACAGGAAGCATCTGATCGGTGGTCTTGGGCGCGTCCTCCTCCGGCAGCTCCTCGGCAGCCTTCTTGCGATCCTGCGCGGAAGTGCCGGTCTTGACGATCGGGAAATCCAGACATGCCACGGCGTACGGGTCGGGCGAAGCGAGCGTAAACAGCAGCACGTTCGTGCCGACCGCGGATGCGGAATCGAAATTTTTCAGCCGTGCCTTATAGGCGTCCGACTCCTTCGCCAGCTCGAATGAATAGATCACGTCCGCCGGCGTCATGTACGTCCCGTCCGTGAAACGCACGTCCGTATTGACGGAAACGGTCACGGACAATCCGTCCGTGGAGTATTCCTTCGCCAGCAGAGGCTTCGCCTCAAAATGCTCGTCCACGGTGAACAGGCTGTCATACATGAGCGTCGTGAGCTGTCGGTTGACGGTGGTCTTGCAGAGAAACGGATCGAGCTTGTCCCCTCGCGCGTATGCCAGACGCAGATCGTTGTAACGGATCTGCACCGTATCCGACGCCGGCTCCGTCTGCGAGACGTCCGACGGATCGTTCGGCTCGTTCCCGCCGCATCCTGCGCATGCGAAAAGAAGCGCGAGCGCCATTCCCCACGCGAGCAGCCGCAGTACCGGTTTTTCTTTCATCGTGTCTCCCCTGTCAAATCCAAAATGATCCTGCTCGCCATGAGCATGCCCGCCGCCGCAGGCACGAAGGACGTGCTGCCCGGCAGTCCCCGGCGGCGCGTGTTATCCTCGCCGCAGAACAGCGGCTCAAGCGGCGTTTCGTCCGACCAGACGACGTTCAGATGCCGTATCCCGCGCTGCCGCAGCTCGTAGCGCATCACGCGGCACAGCGGGCAGACGCTCGTTTTCTGAATGTCCGAGATACGCAGACGCTCCGGATGCAGCTTGTTGCCCGTTCCCATGCACGACAGGATCGGCACGCCCATCCGTTCGGCACGCTCCGCCAGATCGATCTTGGCGGCGACCGTGTCGATCGCGTCGGCGATATAGTCATAGTGGCCGTTGAAAAAATCATCCGCGTTCTCCGGCAGATAGAATCCCCGGATCGTTTCCACGTTGCAGTCCGGACGGATATCCAGAAGCCGCTCGCGCGCGACGTCCGTCTTTGCGCGTCCGGTCGTGGACTCGAGCGCGTACAGCTGGCGGTTTCGGTTGGACACGCTGACGGTATCGTTGTCCACCAGCGTCAGCGACCCCACGCCGCCGCGGCAGAGCGCCTCCGCCGCGTAGGAGCCGACGCCGCCCAAGCCGAACAGGATCACGCGGCTGCGGCGCAGCTTTTCCATAGCTTCCGCCCCGAACAGCATTTCGGTGCGTGTGAGCAATGCATCCATATCTTGCCTCGTTTCTGCGTGATCGTCAGGAACCGTATTTTTGCGCGAACGCATAGAACGCCTCGCTGCGCCGCGCGTCGTCCGCCGCGAACTTCTCCTTCTCGGCGCTCCCGCCCTTCGAGCTGAGGAAATGTCCGGCGCCCTCGTACGTGATGTGCACGCTGTCGACGCCGTTCCTTTGCAGCGCATTGTAGATCTCAACGGAATTCTGATAGTTGATCAGCCTGTCCTGCGTCCCCTGCACGACGATCGTCGGCGGGACGTCGGGCGTGATCAGACTTACGGGCGAAAGAGCACGCACCGCATCCGCGTTGCGATCGAGCGTCGCCGGCAGGACGATCTCCTTCGTCAGCCCCGACATCAGCAGGTACGCCGAGGCGCCGATCGCGCTGTTGTGTGCTTTGGCGTCGGACACGAAGTCCGCGGGCGCGCAGCAGCTGACGAGGAACGCGATATCCATCGGGCAGTCGTCGTGATGCGCATAGGCATACAGGAGCATAATGTGCGCGCCGGCCGAGTGTCCCGCCATGATCAGCTTGCCGATGCGCACGCCGCGGCTCTCCAGCTCCGCTTTCAGCGCTCCGATCGCAAGACCGATCTCGCGCACCATATCGGCAGCCGTCGCGCCGTTGAATATCTTGCTGTAGTTCATCGAGGCAGCGGCATAGCCCGCCTTGGCCGCCGCGCGGCAGTCGTTATAAAAGATCTGCGCGCCGCCGCTGACCCATGCGCCGCCGTGGATCGTCAGAAGCACGTCCGTCGGCTTCTGCGTGTCGAACGATTCGGGCAGAAACAGCTTCAGATCGCCGCACACCGTGTCGGCATAGACGACGCTGACCGCATCCTGCGGCGTATTGTTTCTCGTCGGCGTCGCCGTCAGGTTGACGAAAGAGCAGATCACTGCCAGCAATCCAACGAACATGCGCCTCGCAGCCGCATAAAGCATCGGAATCCACCGCCTTTTTATCGTATCTTACGTACGGAAATACTTCTGCATGGTTTTGTATTCTCCCAAAACCAGCATGGTCGCGCCCTCACTCATGACCGTGTCCGGGTTGATCGACAGATTCATGCGGCCGTTCTTTTTCAGTGCCATGATGTTGATGTCGTATTTCTTGCGGATGTCGATCTGACCGACCGTCTTGCCGAACCACACTTTCGGCACGGGAACCTCCAATATCGCGTGCGTTTCGTCCAGCTCGATGTAGTCGAGGATATGGCTGCTGCCGTAGCGGATAGCCGTCCATTTCGCCATCTGCTTTTCGGGATAGACGACCTCGTCCGCGCCGTTGCGCAGCAGGAACTTCGCCTGTA
>CADAGA010000259.1 GCA_902787275.1 Oscillospiraceae bacterium
ATATCCGCTATATCCTCGCTCATTTTCCGCAGACCGTTTTTCGGAAGTTCCGCGGCGTTGGTCACGGCGGGCTCGCGGCATTGAAACCGAAAACACTGGCGTCGGAACTGAACAGAGTGATCGGAGAGAAGATATAGTATGCAGTATATCGGGATGCCCATGGGGATGTGGGCACTGTACAAAAGATCGTTTCAAAAGCATCTGGTTTCCGTGCTCGGCTTGAGCGAAAACAACGCGAAGAATATCGCAGCCGCGGCGAAGCCGAAATACAAAGAAATCATCGCAAAGCTGCCGGCGTTCGAGAAGGGAGACCGGTTCAAACTGAATATCGTCAACTGCGCAATGTTTTCGTCGTTTCTGTTGAGCATGAAGAAGAAACCGGACGTGGAACGGCTGACGAACTACTATGCGCAGGCGATGATGAATGCGGCGACGCGTTGGTTCTGCCGGTTGGACGGCAGGAAGAAGTTCAGTGAAAAAGATATTGCGGGCATGGAGACAACCGCCGCACTGAACGCCGCCGACCGCAACCCGTATTCCTGGAATATGGAGCTTTTGCCGTATCCGGATGGCAGCGGCTATGAGGCGCGGTTTTCGCGGTGCGGCATTTGTGCGCTGATGAAGGAACTGGGATTGTTTGATTGCGTTCCCGCCATGTGTCATCTGGATTATGATATGACCGATGCCGGTGGAACGGCCGTTTTTGTCCGGAAATACACGCTCGCTTCCGGCGGTCCCTACTGTGACTGCGGATACAAAAAGAAAGGATGAAAACCATGATGCAAACAACACTGCAAATCGACGGCATGATGTGCGGCATGTGCGAGGCGCATGTCTGCGACGCGATCCGCAAAGCGGTCCCGTCGGCAAAGAAGGTCACGGCTTCCCGCGCAAAAAAGCAGGCGTCTTTCCTGACGGACGATGTCGTCGACGCGGATGCACTGAAAGCTGCGATCGACACGACGGGGTACGCGTGCCTGTCCGTGCAGTCACAGCCGGTTGAAAAGAAAGGCTGGTTCGGGAGAAAATGAAAACGGTCGTTATGGGGCTGTTGATCCCCTTCCTCGGCACGACGGCCGGGGCTGCCTGCGTGTTCTTTCTGCGGAAGGAGCTGCGGATTGGCGTCCAGCGGGCATTGACCGGATTTGCGGCGGGCGTGATGGTCGCGGCGTCGATCTGGAGCCTGATCGTCCCCGCCATCGATCAGTCGGCGGCGATGGGCAGATGGGCATTTCTGCCTGCCTTTGTCGGGTTCTGGCTGGGCATCGGGTTCCTGCTGTTGCTCGATCACATCATTCCGCATCTGCATCGGCGCATCGACCAGCCGGAGGGCCCGAAGAGCCGCCTCGGCCGCACGGCGATGCTGGTTCTGGCCGTGACGCTGCATAACATACCGGAGGGTATGGCGGTCGGCGTCGTCTATGCGGGACTGCTGAACGGTTCCGGGAATATCACGGCGGGCGGCGCGCTTGCGCTTGCGTTGGGTATCGCCATCCAGAACTTTCCGGAGGGCGCGATCATCTCCATGCCGCTGTTTGCGGAAGGGAAAAGCAAACCGAAATCGTTTGCACTGGGTGTGCTTTCCGGCGCGGTGGAACCGGTGTTCGGTGCGCTGACGGTGGCGGTTGCCGCACTGGTCGTGCCGGCTATGCCGGTGCTGCTGTCCTTCGCGGCGGGCGCGATGCTGTACGTCGTCGTGGAGGAGCTGATTCCGGAAATGTCCGCGGGCGAACATTCCAATATCGGCGTCGTGTCCTTTGCCGTCGGTTTCAGTTTGATGATGGCGCTGGACGTGGCGCTCGGATAAGGAGATCATCCGAATGAAATATCATATCGAAAAAAACACTGTGCAGGAAACGCTGGTTATCCCGCTGTTCGGACGGCTGGTATGCTTTGAGCATTTTCCGGAGCTGTTCTCCGATGCCGAGGCGAAGCGGATCTGCGATTCGCTGGATTACGACTTTGCCGAGAAGCGGAAAAAGATGGAGTCCGCGGTCGGTCTGTTCGGCGCGCTCGAGGTGGCGCAGCGGCAGTACGATCTGCTGTGCGAAGTGCAATCGTATCTGCAAACGCACCCGAGAGCCGCCGTGGTCAATCTCGGCTGCGGGCTGGACGATACGTTCCGCAAAGCGGACAACGGTCTGTGCCGCGGGTATAACCTCGACTTGCCGGACGTGATCGAGGTGCGCGACGTGCTGCTTCCCGCAGAGGAACGCGAGGAAACGCAAAAGAAAATGGCGGCGAAACTGCTAGAGAAACAGAAAATGATGGCGGCGAAACTGCGCAAGAAGGGGTGGAGCGACGAAGAGATCGCAGACTTCTTAGACGTGGAACTCGTCGACGTTAGAATATGGCTTGATTCAGTAGTCGACTAACGCCGCTAATCGCAAAATCGTCGCCACAATGCGAACGCAAGGCGTCTAACAAGGAGCAGGGAAATGTCGCCGGCAAAGGCAGACGTTCTATATTCGTTAATAACGCAGAACGACATATCGGCGGGTTTGATCAATGCGATCTACGCAAACGGCGAGAACGTCGTTCAAGCGGAAAATTTGGTCGACGCGTCCTTGAACACGACCTACGCGTCAACTGACGGTAGACTACGCAATTTAACGCGCGACGTCCTAAAAATGTGCGTGCGACCAGACGGATACTTGGAATGCTTCTTTGGCTTCGAACTCCAATCGGAGCCGGAGCCGTTCATGCCGGTGCGCGTCGCGGGCTACAACGGCGCGACGTATCGCGATCAGCTCGACAACGAGTCGCTGAAAAAGCGGTATAATATCGGCGTCTCGCGCGTTGCGCCGGTTCTTACA
>CADAGA010000260.1 GCA_902787275.1 Oscillospiraceae bacterium
CATGGACGACAGCTGGCTGGACCACATCGCCGTGTACGTCTCCGAGAACGACGCGGAGCCCGTGGCCGCCGAGGGCAACATCGACGGTTGGCGCTACAGCGCGCAGCCCGGGGTGGGCAGCTATACGCTGAACGCCTGGGTGATCGCGGATACCGAGGAACCCGACCCGCAGGCGGAACCCTCCGCCACAGTGACCTTTGAGGTCGTGGAACTGGTCACGCCGTCTCCTGAGCCGACGGACACGCCCACGCCCTCACCGGAGCCCACGCCGGAGCCGACCGTTATGGAGCAGCTCACGGACAAGCTGGGCATCGGTGGCCTCGCCGGCATCGGCGCGGGCATCGTGGCGTTGATTCTGGCGCTGGTGCTGCTCATCCGCAAGAGCGCCGCGCCGAGGTTCTTCTGTGCCGAATTGCTGCTCGACGCCATCGCCTTGGCAAACGCGTTGCCGTTGAAGGTGATCGTGCCGAGTCCCGTGACGGTGACGGTGATCGTCTTGTCCAAGTTCTCCGCCGAAACGCCGGTGACCTCGATCAGGACCTTGCCGTCCGCCTTCTTGACGAAGCGCGCGTTCAGCGTATCGCTGCCGCCGTCCATCGTCGCGGTGACGCCGGCCTGGTTATAGTCATAGCCCTGCGCTTCGGTAATACCCGCCGTGTAGAAGCGGAACTCCGGCTTCGTCAGCGCCATGAACGACGCGCCGGTGACGGCGAGCGTGCCGTCCTCGAACACCGCGCCGGTATAGGCCGTGACGGCTTCCGTGCTCAGAGCGGCATTATCTGCGATCTCGTCTGCTTCGTAGCCGAATACGACGTTCGCCGCCTGTGCGTACTGCTCGAGTGCGGACGCGACGTCCTTGTATTTTTGCGCGTATTCGCCGTCTTTCAGCTCCTCGCAGTATCCGAGAACAGACTGTTTGAGCTGCGTATCGCCGACGGTGACGGTGATCTCGTCCGCAAGCTGCGCAGGCGCGATGCGCACGGTCAGCACGTACTTGCCGTTCGCCGCGGTCAACTCGCTTTTTGCGTACGTTTCGGTCACGGGCTTGCCGCTGAAGTCCTTGTAGGTCACGGTGACGCTCTCCACGCCCGCGCGCGACGGATCGTCAAGACCGAGCAGGAAGTTCACGCCGATCCCGTCGTCGATCGTCACGCTGACGTCGTCGAGCACGATCCGCGTACCGACCGCCGTTCTGGTATCTGTCAACCCGCAGTTATGGTCGCAGATCGCGGTCTCGGTCCCGTCGGCTTCGATCGACGCATCTTTGTTGTAGACGTAGCACGTGAAGCAGTGTCCGATGGGGTCGATATCCGAGAGCGTCTGCGTCTGCGGCTCGAACGCTTCATGCTCGAAGGCTGCCGTGTAGGTGGTCTCGCCCGCTTCGGTACAGGTCGGCTGTGCAGTGACCTCGTACGAGGCAGTTACCGTCTCGTTCTGCGTCAGGCTGCCGTCGTCCAGACAGGCAAGCGTTGCGGTGCATTTCCACGTTTCGTCCAGATAGGACCACGCATAAGACGGCGTGCCCCAAGTGTGCTCAACAGGCACCTCGATGGGATCTGTTCCGTCCTCGGTGCTGATGATTATAAAGCTGCCGTCCGCGCCGCGCGCATACGACGCCGTGTAGCCTGTCGGGCGCGTATATACCCAGTCTGTGATTTCCGTCGACCATTCCCGAACTTCCACGGTGTAATGCGGCGCTTGCGCGCTTACGTTATCCGCATCCTGCAGCGCAAGCAGCAATCTGCCTGCGGCGTCGGGTGCGTCGGTCTCTGCGTCGATCCGGAACGGGTAACTCGTATAAGGCGAATAATCCGTGTTTTTCGCCCACGCGCGCACGCGGTAATCCTCATCCCGGAATCCGCTGCCGAGCGGGATCGCCCGGAATTTGCCGAGCGCTTCGTCGGTGTCCCCGGAAAGGTCGATCTTTTCAACGTCTGCCCAGCTCGTGTTACCCTGACCGTCAACGGTACGGTGCTGCAGTACGGCGCCGACAGAAAAGATGCGTCCGGGCCACGGGCTGTCTTCCGGCGCGTTCCATATATTCCGGACGGCGTAGATCATGCCGGATTTTGTGTTTGTGATCACGGCAGAGCGGCCGTCTTCGCTCGTCTCGACCGAGACGTCGTATTCAAAGATCCGTGTCTTGCCGTTTCTTGTGACGGTATACCACGCCTTGTCATAGGGTTTTTGGGAGTAAATCGACGGTCTGGTGTCGCCGGTTATATAGACCGTGCTGAAGTCTTCGTTCTGCTCGCGGATCCGATAGTCGGCGTCATCCATCTGGCCTTCAAAAACGCCTTCCCAGTTGGTTTCTTCGCTGAGCGTAACGCTTGCCGCCAGCGCCGTGTCCGCAAGAAGCTGTACGTTGACCTCATCCGGCTTGTCGGCTGCATCGTCGATGTTCTCCCAAGCGATCCGCACGTAAAAGTACTTGCCCGCGCTGTTGGTCACGACGGTGCTTGCGCCCGCATCCTGCGTATAGCAGACCTGATAGTCCATATCCATCTCCGTGCTTGTCCACGGACGGATATGAAACGCTGCCGTCGGAGAGGCGCTGCCGCCCTCATCCGTGCTGCTTAAAACGACGCTGCCGTCCTTGTCCAGCTCGCGGATGCGGTAATACGCGTCCATGTCCGGCGTCTCGAGGATCGGAGAAAATGATGCAGCGTAGCCGTTCGTTTCGGTCAGTTCGACCGTCTCCACCGTCTCCCATGCCGTGCCGCCGAAGTGCTGCAGCACAGCCGAAACGGCCGCCGGCTTGTAATTGGCCTTCGGAATATCCCATTCGGCATGCACCGAATAAATGCGCGC
>CADAGA010000261.1 GCA_902787275.1 Oscillospiraceae bacterium
ACCGTGATCAACATCCCCGCAAACGTCAAGCACTGGCACGGTGCAGCGTCGAACAGCTGGTTTTCGCATCTCGCGATCGAGATCCCCGGTGGGGAGGCGTCCACCGAATGGTGTGAGCCGGTGGACGGGGCGCAGTACGGCGCGCTCGGATAAACGTAGGAAAAGAGCGGGGAACGACAGATGCGTATCACGATCAACATTTACTACACCGGCACCCGACCGGGCAGTGCGGCCGCGTTTGCCGGGGAGATGGAGCGGCGCGGCATAGCCGACCGGATCAGAGAAGAAAAGGGCAATCTGCGGTATGCATACTTCATCCCGATGGGCGATCCCGAAACCGTCCTTCTGATCGACAGCTGGGAGGATGAGGCGGCGCTTGACGCGCATCACGCGTCGCCGATGATGGCGCAGATCGCACAGCTGCGCGAAAAGTACGATCTGCATATGCGTGTGGAGCGCTTTTTCGGCGCGGAGGACGAACCGGACAGCGCGTTCGTGCGGAAATGACGAACGGGCCGGTCGGGATCTGAGAAGGAGCGGTAACGTGAAACTGTCGGTAATATTTGAAGAAAAACCGCAACAGTGGGGATTTCGGGGAGATCCGTATTTCTGGGATCACCTGAAAACGCTTGCGGAGCGGATGGAAGTGATCTCTGCCGACGAGCTGGAACGGTGGATCAAAGAAGAATACCGTTCGCTTTCGGGCAAGCCCCTGACGGACGAATACGGAGATTTTGCCGTGATCGGGCAGTTCGCACACGGCGGAATGAGCTCCGGCGGCGTCGACAACCTCTGGTGGACGGAAGAGGGGATACCGCTGCTGAAAAGCAGGCTGTCCGCACTTTGATTGGATTTGATTACCGGGATAGGAGCGTAAAAATGCTGCAACGGTTTTTTTCTCTTTTTCTGCTGCCCTTCGCACTGCTGCTCATCCGCGTCAGCCCGCCGCCGGTCGTTCCCGCGCAGGTCGTGCTGACCGAGGACGAGCCGGCGTGTTCGCCCTGTCAGACGCTCGATGCGGTCTGCGGCGCCGCAGGCAGTCGGTTCTGTTTCCGACGGCCGAAAAGCGACGCGCTGGCGAGCGTTCGTGCGGACGCGTTCGGCATGGGGGAAGCCGTGCCGGACAATACGCAGCCCTTTATGGATGCGATCGCGTACTGCCGCGCGCATCCCGACACGAAGCTGGTCATTCCTTCCGGCGTTTACCGGTTTACGCAGACGAATCAGATCGTCCTGTCCGGACTGCGGAACGTCTTTATAGAGGGCGAGGGCGCGTCGTTTCTCTTCTGTGCGAGCGGCAGGCAGATCCTTGTAACGGACTGCGAGGGGCTCGAGATCCACGGACTGACGATCGACTACGACCGCGTTCACGATCCGATCGACGACGTCGTCGTCATCCGGAACGCCGACCCGCATGCGCATACTCTGGACTTCTGCTTTTTTGAAAAGACGGACGTGGACGAATCCATGGCGATCAAAGCGGTGACGCAGTGCGATCCGAAGTCGCTGACGTTCGGCGCGTCTGGCAGTGCGAAAGAGGTATACTTTATCAATCTGGACAAGCCGATCCGCAGCGTCGTCAAAACGTCGCCCAACGTGCTGCGCGTGACGCACGACGGCTGCATGGACGGCTTCGCCGACGGCGAGACCTATATCCTGCGCCACCACGTCTACGACGGCGAGGGCATCCGCACGGAAAACAGCTCCGACATCACGTACAGCGGCATGAAGATCTACGGCGGGACGGGCTGCTTCTTCGTTTTCGGCGTCGGAGCGTCGCATTTTCAGATCCTCGACACCTATATCGGCGTCGACCCGCAGGACGCGACCGGCGCGCACGTTTCGACGGCTGCCGACGCGATCCATATCGCCAATACGAACGGGCGTTTTCGCGTGGAGGGCTGTGATATCAGCCGTCAGGGCGACGATGCGCTGAACGTGCACGACGGTCTGGGATATATAAAAACCGTGGAAGGCGACACCGTTCAGATGTATGCCTCCGCGTTCCGGTTTGTGCCGGGGGACACGCTGCGCTTCAAGGACGAAGCGTATCGGGACGTTCCGGACTTCTCCGCCGTCATCGTCGGCGCCGACGTTTCCGGCACGCTCAAAACGGTGCGGTTCGACCGCGACGTTTCCGCGGTTCTTCGGGCGGGGTATATCGCGGTCAACACCTGCGCGGACAGCAGCGGCTACGTGCTGCGAAACAACTACATCCACGAAAACCGCGCGCGCGGGTTCCTGCTGCAATCCTCGTGCGGACTGTGTGAAAACAACCGCTTTTACAAAACGTCGATGCAGGCGATCAAAATCGTCGTGGATATCATTCCTTCGCTTTGGCAGGAGGGGACCGGCGTCAATACGCTGGAGATCCGCGGCAACACTTTCGACCACTGCGTCGTAGGGGAAAGCAGCGAAGTCATTACGTTCTCGACCGATCTGAACGGCAGACCGGCCGATGGGTTCCCGTTTGCAAACGCAGAGATCACGGGCAACACGTTCACGGCGTTCCCGGGCAGGCTGGTGAACGCGTCCAACGTAAACGGATTCCGTTTTGCGGACAATACCGTAAGAGCCGACCGTGTGCGCAACGCGCTGCGCTTCGGCGCATCCTGCGAGAATCTGCAGATCGGCGGGAACGACTGGCAGGGGAGAGGCGCATATCTCGCGCAGCTCCCGCGGTGCAAAACGCTGCGGGAATGGCTGCTGGCGTATTCCGGCGCGTAAAGGCGCGGCC
>CADAGA010000262.1 GCA_902787275.1 Oscillospiraceae bacterium
GCCGGGGCGGTCGGAATACTCCGGTTCGGTACCCGTGATCGCGCGGATGCACGAGGCGTACTTTTCGGATACGGCACGGTTCTCCGCCGCAAAAGAAATAGCGGCCGAAGAAAAACTGCGGCCGAATAAAAGCAGCCCGTAAGCCTCTGCATGTTTACAGCAGTCGGAAAGCACAGGCAGCGCTACCAATTCTTTTTTGACTTCGGAAGAAAACGACATAGTCGGTCACCTGAAAAGAGCTGATTCTATTTGTCCATATCACGGTGATGGATGGAAGACAGCAGATTGTTTTGCAGCAGATGCTTGTTGAGCATCTCGGCAAAGACGACGGAACGATGTTTCCCGCCCGAACAGCCGACTGCAATCACGAGCTGCGTTTTGCCCTCTTTTTCATAAAGCGGGATCAAAAAGTCCACCAGATCGTACAGCTTCGCCAGCAGCGTCTGCGTCGCGTCCCACTTGAGCACGTACTCCTGCACAGGTTCTTCCAGTCCGGTATGTTCCTTCAGCTCGTCCACGTAGAAAGGATTCGGCAGACAGCGCACGTCAAACACAAGATCCGCGTCCGTCGGCACGCCGTACTTGAAGCCGAACGACATGCTGTGGATGTGCATTTTCTGCGAAGGGTTGTCCAAAAACAGCGCGGCGATCCGCTCGCGGCAGTCCTTCGGAGACATGAACGACGTATCTACGATATAGTCCGCCTTCTGCATCGCCGGACGAAGACGCTCGCGCTCGAGCGTGATCGCGTCGTTCAGAAGGCCGTTGCACAGATCGGACAGAGGATGCTTGCGCCGCGTGAGCTTATAGCGGCTCTGCAGCGAGTCGTCGTCCGCCGTCACGAACAGGATCTTATAATCGATTTTCGCGGCCTGCAGATCCTCGATGCAGGAATCGAACGTCTGCGGCGAGAGTCCCGCACGGATATCCGTCACGACCGCGATCCTCTCACGCGGCTCCTTGGACGACAGAATCAGCTGCACGAAGGTCGAGATCAGCTTCGGCGGCATGTTGTCCACGCAGAAAAAGCCGATGTCCTCCAGCGCGTCGATCACGCGGGATTTGCCCGCGCCGGACAGTCCGGTCACCAGAATCAGTTCCATCGTCGTCCTCCTAACCGATACAGCGTATCTCAGGTTCCAGCGAAACGCCGGTCTCACGCAGAACCGTCTGCTGGATATACTCGATCAGCCGCAGCACGTCCGACGCGCTCGCGCCGCCGCGGTTGACGATAAAGCCGGCATGCTTTTCGCTGACCTGCGCGCCGCCGATCGCGTACCCTTTCAGACCGCACTGCTCGATCAGCGCGCCTGCATAGTATCCCTCCGGCCGCTTGAACGCAGAACCGGCGCTCGGCAGATTCAGCGGCTGTTTATCCTTGCGGCGCTGCAGAATATCATCCATTTTCGCGCGGATCTCATCCGCGTCTCCAGGCGTCAGCCGCACGACGGCAGAGAGGATCGTTTCGCCGTTTTCATGAAATACGCTCGTGCGGTATCCGAGCTGCAGGTCGTCCACCGTATGCACGTGCAGCCTTCCGTCCATATCCACGCTTGTGACGGTCGAAAGCACGTCGCACATCTCGCCGCCGTAAGCGCCGGCATTCATGAATACCGCGCCGCCGACAGAGCCGGGGATCCCGTATGCAAACTCCAGTCCGGAAAGGCCGTTCGCCTGTGCGAACAAACATAGCTTGGAAAGCGACAGACCCGCTTCGCAAAACACTTCGTCAGGCGACAAAAGCTCATGCTTCTGCATGCGTTCGGTACAGATCGTCACACCTTCGAGACCGCTGTCCGCAATCAGCAGATTGCTGCCCTTGCCGAGCAGAAAAGGAACCGTGTCCGTCCCTTTGCAAAAGACAAGTAGTTTTTGCAGCGTTTCCTCATCCTGTGGAAAAAGGATCAATTCCGCCGGTCCGCCGATACGAAATGTCGTATAGGCAGACAGCGGTTCTCCCTCTTTAAACGCACAATGGATGGAATCCGCAAAATCCCGAAACCGTTCCGTGTTTGTCACGATCTGTCCTCCGATTTATTTTCAGCAATCCAGTAATGCCGCGCCGTAGATGCCCGCATCGTTGCCGAGCTCCGCCGAAACGATCTGCGTCTGCTTCTGCGCGCGGATGGAATAACGCTCGCGTGCGACCTGCTTGCGCAGAGGCGCAAGCAGCGTTTCGCCCTCGTGTCCGATCCCGCCGCCGATGCAGATGACGTCCGGCTGGAAAATATTGACCACGTTCGTGATGCCCATCGCTAAATAGTATATGTAATTCTCCACGACTTTTTTGGCCGCAGCGTCACCTTTGCGCATCGCATCGAACGCCGTTCTTCCGTTGACGTTAAAGACGGAACCCTCGGCGATCTCCCACATCAGGCTGTCCGGCGCATGCTTCATGGCGTCCTTGGTCTGCGAAATGAGCGCCGTTGCCGAAGAATAGGACTCCCAGCAGCCGCGGCGTCCGCAGTTGCACTTCTCGCCGTCGACACAGATAACCGTGTGTCCCATCTCGCCGGCAGCATAGTTGATGCCGGTGACGAGTTTGCCGTCGATCACGATACCGCTGCCGACGCCCGTGCCGAGCGTGATCGCGATGAAGTTCGACACGCCGTGACCGGCACCCGCAAACGCTTCGCCGAGTGCGGCGCAGTTCGCGTCGTTGTCGAGGTAAACCGGCTTGTTGCCGAGCTTCTCCTGCAGAAGCTCACGCGCAGGCACGTTGAAAAA
>CADAGA010000263.1 GCA_902787275.1 Oscillospiraceae bacterium
CCGCAGCGGGAAGCGGCGGCGCATCCGGCGTTCGCCAAGCTTTTTTTAGAGGATGCATGGGACGAACAGAACCGTGCCGTCCTGTTCCGCAGACGCGAACGCGACGGCGGTCAGGGTGTGTGCATGGCGGCAGGATTCCTGCAGGATACGGTTTTTACCTGCACGCGCTCCAAATCGTCGGCACTGCGCAGCGGTTACGGGATCGCATCGCTGCTTCGCGGCGGTGTGCAGTTTGAGAATGAAGTCGGAAACGGCGACGGCTGTATCGGCGTGCAGATCCCGATCCGGCTCTCCGCACGCGGCAGCGCAGAGCATACGTTTCTGATTGCCGTTGCGTCCACGCGGCGCGAAGCACTGGACAAGCTGCTGCAGATCCGGAAAAACGGGTTGCGCAAAGGCGCGGGTGCGCTGTTTTCGGACGGCAAGATGGAAGCGGTGCTGACGGAGAAGCTGCTGCCGGGCGCCGTATTCGGCCATCGGGATGCGAAGTCGGCGCGGCGGCTTTCACAAAACCCGTTCCCGCCGCAGCGTCTGTGGCAGTTCGGACTGTCCGGGGAAAGGCCGGTCGTGTTCAAGGAGGTCGGCTCCGCGGAGGATGCCGCGTCTGCCGCGCCGTATATCCGCGCCGTGTACCGACTGTGCCGGGCGGGCTTTCCGTGCGCACTGGCGCTTGGATACAGCGAGGGCGGTGCATACGATTCGCCGGTCCTGCATGCGCTGCGGCGTGTGATCCGCGCAGAATGCGGAGAAAACGGCGCGGAGGAGATCGTGCCGGTCGATCTGCACGGCTTTTCGCAGGAGGATCGGGACTTTCTGCGTGCAATCTCCGTTTTTGAGCTGCCTGCGGCGGCCGGCGAAACGCCGTCCGGACGCTTCCGCACTCTGCACGATACGCAGCCGGCGGAGCAGTCTGAAAAGCTGTACCGCTTTACAGATACCGGAATCGTCATGCCGAAGGATCAAAAAAAGCCTTATCTGCCATGGAGTCTGGTGCTTTGCAACGACTCGTTCGGGACGATGGTATCCGACAAGTCTCTGGGCTTTACGTGGGCAGTCAACGCGCATGAAAACCAAATCACCCCGTGGTACAACGATACCTCCTCGGACAACCGCGGCGAGCTGCTGATCCTGTGCATGGACGGGCAGTATTACGATCTGCTGCGCGGTGCGACGGCGGATTTCACGCCGCAGTGCGCCATCTGGCAGGGGAAAGCGGCAGGCGTCCGTTTTCGAGTGGAAGTGACCGTGCCGGAAAAGGGGTCTTGCAAGCGTTGCCGCGTCGAGCTGACGTCCGGCGCGGCGCAGGAAGTGCGGCTGTTTTACTATCTGGAACCAATGCTCGGCGGTGAAAACGCGTTTGTGCACGTTGAACGCCAAGGAGACGGTCTGCTGCTGTCGTCTCCGGCGGCTGCAGTGCATGGCTTTGCCTACCTTTGCGTACAGGGCGGCGCGGACGTGACCGTAACAGACCGTGCGTCGTTCTGGTTTGAGGATGCCAAGAACGCGCACGCAGGCGTTGCGGCGGCCGTCGGCAAGACCGTTCGGCTCGTTCCGGATGAAACGGCGGCCGTTTCGTTCGCTCTTTCCTTTGCTGCAAAGGAAAAGGCGGCGCTTTTGCTGCCGGAATTGCCGAAAAGGGAACCGGAGTTTTCCGACTATCTGCACGTGCATTCCGCTGATCCGCAGTTTGACCGCATGGTCAACACGTGGCTGCCGTGGCAGGCGCGCAAGTGCCGCTTTGAGGGGCGGACGGGTTTTTATCAGTGCGGCGGCGCATGGGGATTCCGCGATCAGCTGCAGGACGCATCTGCCTTTCTGCTGACCGATCCGAACATGGCGCGGACACACCTGCTGCGCTGTGCGGCTGTGCAGTTTACCGAGGGCGACGTGCTGCATTGGTGGCACCGCCTGCCGCCGCAGGACGGCGGATTGCGCGGCGTGCGCACGCGTTACCGCGACGACCGTCTTTGGCTGCCGTGGCTCGCGGCGGAATACGTGCGAGCGACGGGCGACCGATCCGTGTTGGACGTATCGGTGCCGTATCTTGCGGGAGAACCCTTGACAGATAAGGAAACCGAGAGATACTTCGCCCCCGAACAAAGCGATATTCGGGAGCCGCTGCAGGCGCATTGCGTGCGTGCGGTCGACAGTGTCCTGCAGACTGGCGCGCACGGCCTTGCGCTGATCGGAGGCGGCGACTGGAACGACGGCTTTAACCGCGTCGGCATCGGCGGAAAAGGAGAGAGCGTCTGGCTGACACTGTTTTTGTGCATCGTTCTCGACCGGTTCGCGCCGTTCTGTGACGACAGGACAGCGGAGCGTTACAGAGAGAAGCGCGAACAGCTGCTGCGCGCTGTCGGGGACGCATGGGACGGCGATCACTATCTGCGCGCGTATCTCGACGACGGGACGCCGCTCGGAAAAACGGAGCCAAACGCAGAGTGCCGGATCGACAGTGTCGCGCAGTCGTTTGCGGCGTTCGCGGGACTGCCGGCACAGCGTGTGCGCACGGCGCTGCGGACAGCAGCGGAAAAGCTCGTCGACCGGGAGAAGGGGATCGTCAAACTGCTTGACCCGCCGTTCACCGGAAGCGGCAGACAGGTGGGGTATATCACGGCCTATCCGCCCGGAATACGCGAAAACGGCGGTCAGTATACGCACGCTGCCGTCTGGCTGTGCATGGCGATGCTGCAGAACGG
>CADAGA010000264.1:0-3526 GCA_902787275.1 Oscillospiraceae bacterium
GAGCTCCTGCTCCACGTCGTACAGCTGCGTGTAGCAGAAGCCGCACATTCTCGGATTGTCAAGCAGCGTATCGGTCAAGCCCTTGTACCGCGCTTTGAATTCCTCTTCGGTCTTGGGCGCATCGCCGTATCCCCAGCCCTCGGCGTCCTCGCGCGCCCAGCGGATGCCGCCGTATTCGCTGATGAACACCGGCTCTCCGCGCCAGATCTGCGCATCGCCGTGGTCGTGATGACAGTCGAACAGGTCGCCCTCTTTCTCGAGTTTCTCGTACCGCTCGCGGAAGGTCTCGACGTTCTGCTCGTAGTCGTGCGTGTCGTAGATATCCGTCTCGACGTGGTAGTTGCCGCTCGTGTCGATGCACGGGCGCGTGGGGTCGATCGCCTTGGTCGCGCGATAGATCGTGCGCAGCAGCTCGTTCCACTGCCGGCGGCCGTCGTAGTCCCACGTCTCGTTGAACGGGCACCAGCCGATGATTGACGGATGGTTGAAGTCGCGCGTCACGGCCTCCATCCACTCCTGCAGCATGAATGCGAGTGCACGCGGGTCGGAATGATCCAGACCCCAGTTGGGATATTCGCCCCAGACGAGGTAGCCCATGCGGTCGCAGTGGTACAGGAAAAGCGGCTCGAACACCTTTTCGTGCAGCCGCGCGCCGTTGAATCCGGCAGCGAGCGACAGCTCGATGTCCTGAACGAGCGCCTGCTCGTCCTTCGCGGTATAGATGCCGTCGGGGTAGAAGCCCTGATCGAGCACCAGGCGCATGAACACGCTTCTGCCGTTGAGCAAAAAGCGCTTGTCATCAAGCCGCACAGAGCGCAGGCCGAAGTAGCTGCGCACCGTGTCGCCGCAGAACGTCAGCGTCAGATCGTACAGATTCCCCTGCCCCACGTCCCAAAGATGCTTCTCGGAAAGCGCGACGCCTCCGCGCGGAATTCGCCCGTGCCGAAGACCTCGGCGACGAACGAAACGCTGCCTTCCTCGACGTTCGGGAACAGGCGGATCGAGCGAACGTAATCCTTCGGCGTGAACTCCAGCCAGACGGTCTGCCAGATGCCGGTCGTGCGCGTATAGTGGCAGCCCATCGAGGCATAGCGGAAGCACTGCTTGCCGGACGCGATCAGACCGTCGCGCGCGTCGTCCGAAGCATAGACCGCAATGACGTTTTCGCCCGCGTGGACGAATCCGGTCACGTCAAAGCTGAAATGGACGTAGCCGCCCTTGTGCGAGCCGACCTCTTTTCCATTGACGTAGATGACCGCTTCGTAGTCCACCGCACCGAAGTGCAGGAATACGCGGCCGGAAAGCTTGTCCGCCGGAATGCTGACCGTTCTGCGGTACCAGACGGCGGGGATAAAATCGGTGTACCCGACGCCGGACAGCTTGCTTTCGGGGCAGAACGGTACGACGATCTCGCCGGACAGGGAGTCAGCCTCGTACAGCTTTCTGTCCTCACCGCTGCGGCCGGGGTCCATCTCAAACTGCCACGTGCCGTTGAGGTTCATCCAGTCGGCGCGCGCAAACTGCGGGTTGGGGTATTCGGGACGCGGAATGCTCATGTCAAATCTCCTTTATGTTCAAGAAAAATAATGTGCTTCGAGTGCGGCGCAGAGCGCATGGTAGACCGGCTCGGTCAGCTCCTGCACCTTATACGTTTCCGTTTCGGGCAGACGGATGCAGACGGTGCACAGATCGCCGAGCCTGCCGCCGTCCGCGCCGGTGATGCCGACCGTGTCGATGCCGAGCGCGTTCGCCGTGCGCACGGCGTTCACGACGTTTTCGGCGTTGCCGGACGTGCTTAACGCCAGCAGAAGATCGGGGCTGTTCTGTCCGTAGACCCAGACCTGCTGGGCAAAGACCATCGCGGGATCGACGTCGTTGGCATAGGCGCTCAGAAGCGACTGCTCCGAGCACAGCGAGATCGCCGGAAGGCCGTTCTGCAGCCTGTCGGGCAAACGGCGCGTTTGCTCGTCCATGTCCTCGAAAAACGCGCGGTCATCCTTGGTCAGCCTGCGCGGCGACAAAAAGCCCTTCATCAGCTCGCCCACGATGTGCGCGCAGTCCGCGGCGCTGCCGCCGTTGCCGCACAGCAGCAGCTTGCCGCCGCTGTCATAGCAGCCGCAAAGCAGATCGAACGCGAGCTCGATCTCGTTCATCGCGTCCGCAAGCGCGGGATAACGCTCCAAAAGCGTTTTAAAGCAAGGATTCATTGTATTTCCTCCAATCCGCAGGCAAGCACGCCCAGTGCGGCATAATCTCCGATGGAATCGCCGAGTTCGGCTGGCACGACGGAGCAGACGTCGAGCGCGGGCGGCAGCGCTTCGGCACGGAGCGTGCGCTCCATCGCCTCCCGCAGCAGATGACCGCTTCGGGCATAGATGCTGCCGAGCACGATCCGTTCGGGATTCAGAATATCCACGAGCACCGCAAGTCCTCTGCCGAGCATTTCGCCGCACTCCGCATAGATCGCCTGCGCAAGCGCGTCGCCGGCGTCGGCACGTTCCGCGACGGTCTTTGCGGACAGATCGTCCGCCGTCAGCGTCGTTTCGCCGTCGAAAGCGGTAAAGCGCATCCCGGCAAGCTGCCGCAGTCCGCCGCCGGAGCAGAAGCCCTCGAAGGAACCTGCCTTGCCGTAGCCGACGGGGCCGTCCGGCGAAAGGCGCATATGTCCGGCTTCCCCTGCCATATCGTTCGTGCCGCTGTACAGTCTGCCGTCCAGAATCAGTCCCGCGCCGAGACCGGTGCCGAACGTGAGGAAGATCATATTGCGCGTTCCCCGTCCCGCGCCGAACTTCCATTCGGCGACGGCACAGGCGTTCGCGTCGTTCTGGAGAAACACGGGTACGCCGAGCTTTTCGCGGAAGAAAGCACAAACCGGCACCGCGTCCCAGCCCGGCAGGTTGGGCGGACTTAAGATCAGGCCCTTCCGGCTGTCGAGCGGACCGCCGCAGCTGATGCCGATCCCGGCAGGCGATGCGCAAAGCTCCGCGCACATCTCCCCGACCGCTTCGGCTAAAGCGGAAAGCATATCTGAAGGCTTCGGATGCTCCGCCGTCAGAAAGCGCCGCTTTGCGACGATCTCCGGCTTGCCCTGCGCCGGACGCGCGAGCACCGCGGCGCACTTCGTCCCGCCGATGTCGAGACCTGCCCAAACGTCCACGCCGCTCACTTCCTTTCGAGAAACAGTATAGCCGCTTGCGTGCATGGTGTCAATTCAATCTTCAGAATTCCTCAAAGAACTTCTGGATCGGCACGTTCAGCACGTCGGAAATGTCGAACAGCGTTTTGATGGAAACGCCCTTGCTGACGCCGGGCGCTTCGATCATGCCGATATATCCCACGCTCTTGCCGATTTTTTCCGCGAGCTCCTCCTGGCTGATGCCGTTGAGCTTGCGGTAATAGCTGACCTTCAGGCCGATCTTCAGAAGAAGCTCCTGATACGTGTACTCTTGATTTGTCATCTTTTTTCACCCCATAACATGATAAAAGATTGACAAATAAAAACAAATTGTTTATAATAAGGTTAATT
>CADAGA010000264.1:3578-4656 GCA_902787275.1 Oscillospiraceae bacterium
TGTGTGCTCTTTTGCGCTATTTTGTATGCGCTTTTGCGCATTTTGTTGCAAAACGGCGTGAACCATGATATAGTCGAATCAGACATATCCCGGCTGTATCCGTTGTCATTCCACTGTGCAGAATTCAAAAAGCGAGGTGATGCCGCAAACCGGAATCGCGGAGAATGATGATGAACAAAACCTCCAATATAAACAGAAAGGATGTTCAAAAATGAAAAAAACATTTTCCGTTTTGCTGTGTCTTGTGTTGCTGTGCGCTCTGCTGCTGCCGGCGGCGCACGCCGAAAACGCGCTGCTCGTCGAATGCGCGCTGCAAACACATACCGGTACCTACGTACGGTTTACGGAAGCGGTTGTCGGCGTCGCGGACGATTTCTCCGCGGAGGGGGTCGCGCACGACGATTGGTTCCGCGTGACGATCGATCCTGCGATGATCGAAATCATCGAGCGGGAGCGGCTGGAGTTCGTTTACCTCGACGGCGATATCAGCGACGAGTCGCAGTATCGATCGACGAGCGATTTTGGTATGGTGCTGCACGGTCTGCTTTTGGCGGACGGCACGCGTGCCGACGTCACGATCGACGCACGCGATTTTGAACCTTATAGCGGCAAGTATCTGACGACGAATGCGAAAAACCGGCTGTATTCGGAGACATGGAACTCCGAAATCCTCTGCTACGAATACGACGTCGCCGTCGGCTCGGTCTGGACGCTGGAAGAAGCAAACGACGAATACGTCGACGACTATCTCTATGCGCACTCCGAGATCCTGTTCGAGGGCGCTACGCCCGACGTGCAGGGCAATACATACACCTTCAACACGCCCGGCGACTACGTCTGCTATGTGCGCTGCTGCGGCGGCTTCAACGTCCAAAAGGCCGTCATCCATGTGCACACCAAATCGGATATGAAGCGCATGCTGTTTCTGCCAACGCTGGTTGAAGGCCTTGAGTTAGCGATGGGCGTTGGATTCTGGCTGGGTCCGTGGTGGCTGCCGATCTCGTTCCCGCTCGGCGCGCTGCATGCGCTGGCCAATCTGTTCCTGGTCCTGATCGCATAAAGCGATGAAAAAACTGCG
>CADAGA010000265.1 GCA_902787275.1 Oscillospiraceae bacterium
CCGGTACCTTCGGCATAGAGGTTAGTTGCAGCTAACTTGCACTCCGAAAAGGCGGTTAGCCAAAGCTAACCAATTCACAGTATAGATCGCTCCGAATCATTTGTCAAGAGCTTTTCACACTTTTTCAAATCCGCGCCAGCGTTATGTGACATGGATTTTCAAATTAAAAACCTGCCGTGCTTGCGGCAGGTTTTGCGGTTCGGTCGGTCAGAAGCGGTAGCCGGAGCCGATTTCAAAATGGCATTTCGCTATACCGAGATCGATCTTCGTCTGCGGCGTGCCGAGCAGCGCTTTCGCCGTCACGGTATCGCCCGTGCGGGTGAAGCGGAACTTCTGCTGGTTGATCGCGGTCGGCGCGAGCATGGCGGCTTCCACGCCGCTTCGGTACCATTCCGGCGAATCCGCGTCCACGCCGCCAAGCGTTTCGGCGCTTTTGGACGGGCGCGGCTTTCCCTGCGTCGCGCCGTAGCCGACGGAGATCACGATATACAGCTTCTCGCCCTTTTCGACCCGGAACGCGTCGGGGATCTTTTTATACGTCAGAGCGACCCAGCAGGTGTTGAGCCCCAGACGCTGCGCTTCCAGAACGAGCTTTTCGCCGTAGTATCCGATCTTTTCCGCGGTGACGGACGCCTTGGGACCGACCAGCGCAAAGTAGCTCGTGACGTTCGTGAAATTGCCGTAATGCGCCATGCGGCTGTCAAAGGCGCGCGGTTCGTTGCGCACGAGCTGGATGTGCAGCCCGCTTCCCCGATTGAGCGTGTCGATATATCCCGTCAGTGCGGCGGCTTCGGCGTCGCCCAGGGGCTTGTCGAGATACTGCCGCACGGAGTGGCGCGCGCGGATCGCTTCGAGTAAATCCATCATGACGCCTCCTTTCGTTTGCTTGAGTATACCACAATCGCCGCGCCCGTGCAATACCGGCATCAAAAGAAGTCACGTCTGCCGGTTGTAATCGGCGGCGCAATGCTGTATACTATGCACGAGGGGGCGTTCGATGAAAAGGATCATATGCATACTGTCGGTGCTCTGTCTTGTCGCGGCGCTTGCGGCGTGCGCGGGCAAACCGGATACCGCCGAAGAGACCGGCACGCACGAACAGCCGCAGCCCGCGGAAACGACTGCACAGGGAGGGGAAACCATGACGGAAAACACCGCGAAAGCGAAACTGCTGTACCAGGGACACGCGAGCATCCGGCTGACGACGCCGGAGGGCAAGGTCATCTACGTCGACCCGTACGCGGGAGAAGGATACGAACCGCAGGCGGATCTGATCCTCGTTACGCACAGCCACTTTGACCACACCGCGCTCGATAAGATCGCAAACCGCGCCGCGGACTGCCGGATCATCACGTGGAAGGAAGCGCTTGAGGGCGGAAAGCATCAGACGTTTGAGCTGCCCTTCGTGACCGTGGAGGCCGTGGAAGCGGGCTATAACCGCAACCATAACGTAAAGGAGTGCGTCGGCTATGTATTGACGCTGTCGGACGGCGTCCGCGTTTACGTTTCCGGCGACACGTCCAGGACGAAGCAGATGCCGCTGCTTGCGGAAAAGCAGATCGACTACGCGTTTTTCTGCTGCGACGGCGTGTACAACATGGACGCGGACGAAGCGGCGGAATGCGCCGCGCTGGTCGGCGCGAAGCACAACATTCCCTATCACGTGATCGCGGCAAAGGGAAGCAAATACTTCGACCGCGCGAGCGCGGAACGGTTCCGCGCAGAGAACCGTCTGATCCTTGCGGACGGCGAGGAGATCGAACTGACCCGCTGAACAGGCAAAAAAAGATCCGGCACGTCACGGCGTATGATACGCCCCGGCGTGCCGGTTTTGTTATGTTTCAAAATGCTGCGGGATGCCGCCGCGGAGCTTTTCCGGCTTTTGGAACTGCAGCGTGTCGTCATGCTCGGCGGGGAGGATGCCCTCCTCCGCGAGCGCCGCGCGCTGCTTGAGCACGCGGATCACGTATTCGTGCTGGGTGTTGTTGTAGTCCCAGAAGAAATACGGGATCATCATCAGCAGGTGCCCGACGAGATCGAACGCCAGCGGTATGGCAAGAATGCTGAAGCGCACGTCGTCAAAGAACAGGATGTTCCAGTTGGAGTTGAAGCCGTTGCGCAGGATCAGCAGCGGGATGACCAGCCCGACGATCGTGGCGATGGGCGACACGAACCAGTTGAAAATGTTGGAAAAGCCTTCGAGCCGTTCGCCGGAAAGATACATCTGGTAGTCGAACAGACGGATGTTCATATCGCGTTCGGCGACCTTCGGGATCTCGCCGAAGAAGTCGCGCAGCCAGTAGCTGGCGAACATCACGATGCCGCACAGTCGGACGTTGCCGCCCAGAAACAGCAGTGCCAGGATGCAGACTGCGCAGTGCAGCGACTCGATCACTTCACGGAAAATGCGCATCTGCTTGAAGGAAAAACGTTTCATGAACCACGGCGCGAAAAAGGTCGGCAGCGTGGTGCGGAACATCAGAAAGCCCGAAACGGCGCTGTATCCCGCGCCGGACAGGCGCATCGTGTACAGCATGATGACGGTCACGATATCGAGCATACCGTTGCCGAGCGTATCCAGGAGCTTCGAGAACATATTGAGCCAGCGGTATTTGTTGCGCATGACCTGGAAGATGCCGTACCAGAAGGGGATCTGCTGCTTCTTTTCCAGC
>CADAGA010000266.1:0-1658 GCA_902787275.1 Oscillospiraceae bacterium
TGCGGCATATTCTTGATGAACCACGTCGTATCGGGGAACATACAGGTCGACGCGTCGATCACGCCGTCCGCAGACAGATGGTTGTGCTCCTTGCACGCGTGCTGCACGTAGCCCGCAGGGAGCGTCGAGCCGTAATCCGCGACCGTCGCGCCGCCGCTGGTGCAGACCGTTTCGATCAGACTGTCGCCGTGTGCCTGCGCGCTGGCAGTCACCGGCACGCAGCCCTTGTTATAATGGGAAACGACCGCGATCTGCACGCCGTCCGCCTCGGCGGACTTGAGGATCTCCTCGCGCCTGCACAGCACGTCGTAGTGATACGCGTCGATCCTTCTGACGAACGCTTCGGACGCGTCCTGCGGCAGCATCGCCTTTTTCGCCTCTTCATAGCGGTCGTCGCGCACGAACGCCCACATGCCGGGCATGGTCGAAAGCGTGCGACGGATCACACGGTCGACGACGATGGAGTTGACCTTGTCGGTGATGCGGTTGAGCAGCGTAAACAGCGGACGCAGCAAAGCCGTCCGGCCGCACCAATCCATGCAGCGGTCGAACACTTTATCCGTCTTTTCAGAACCGACCTGCAGCGTCTGGAGCCAGCTGAACAGGCTCTTCTGGCTGAACTGCAGATCGCCCGTAAACACGTTCGTCACGAACAGGAGTCCGCAGTATGCCGCCGACAGGAACCAGATCGTCTCGATCTTGTCATGACCGTACTTTTCGAGATACGCCATCGTCTGCACGCCGCCCATGCTGATTGCCGCGATACGCACCTTGTCATGACCCGTCTCGCGCAGAATGCGGTCGATGTACGCGTTCAGATCGTCGGCGTTCTCCAGCGGGTCGAGCCGCCAGTCGTAATTATAGAAATACGCGTGATCGGCGCCGACCGCCTGCACAGCGCAGTTGACGATCGCGAATTCCGCCGAACCGGCGTTTTCATATGTAGCGGGTTCATACGTCGACATCGCGCCCTCGACGAGCACGGGCGTCACGGCGTAGAGCGAGTTGCCGTCCGCATCGCAAGCCATCACGCCGAGGATATCCAGCGCGATATCCGCTGCGGCGTTGGCAAGCGGCATCAGATCAAACGTCACGATCGTGCGGAACAGTCCTCCGAGCGCACGCCAGACCAGATCCGGGATGTCCGGATGCGGCGGAAAGCACTCGGTTTGCTGCGGCGTGCCCTCGTCCAGCCAGAACGGAAGCGCGCCCATGCCGCTGACGACGAGGATCGGCGTTTTGCCGCAATCGCAGGACTGCGTATCGGCCGCAAAAGCGGGTACGGCGCAGGACAGCGCCAGACAAAGAACAAGAACGAACGAGATCAGTTTTTTCATTTTGCTCCCCCTCAAATATGCTTGATGCTTCTGTTTTGTTCCGGTTCGACGACTTCCACAGACGGGAACCGCTCGCGCAGACGCTGCGCAAGGACCGGAACGACAGGTTTTTCCGTTTCATAATGGCCAGCGGCGATCAGCGTCACCCCGAGCTGCTCCGCATCGAGAAAATCGTGATAATCCGCGTCACCCGTCAAAAGCGCGTCGACGCCCAGCGCAGCGATATCCGCAACAAGATCGCCGCCGGAGCCGCCGCAGACCGCGAGCGTTTCGAGCGTTTTGCCGCCGTCGCACCAGCGCACCTTGGCGTCCAGCTTTTCC
>CADAGA010000266.1:1677-4334 GCA_902787275.1 Oscillospiraceae bacterium
AGCCGCCAGCTCGATCGCGCGCATCGGCTCCGGAAGGAACCCCACGCGCACCATCGGCACGGGGATCGATTCCGTCACGACCGGCTCGACCTTGACAAGACCGAGCTGCGCCGCCAGCACGTCGTTGACGCCGCCCGAAGCGATATCCAGCGGCGTATGGCAGCAGATCGCGCTCATTCCGGCGCGCACGAGCATATACGCGGGATCGCGCTCGAGCAGCTTCTTGCGCGGGCGGAAGATCACGGGATGGTGCGAAACGATCAGATCGGCGCCGCACGAGGCCGCTTCGCGGATCGTATCGGGCGTTATGTCCAGACAGACCGCGATCACCTGCACCGCGCGGTCGGGATCGCCGACCAGAAGCCCGCTGTTGTCAAAATCCATCTGCGTCGAAAACGGCGCAAAGGCGTCGAGATAATCATAGACGTCGCGTACCGTGACCATCAGGACTCCCCCTTATGTTTTTTACGGATATACGGCTCGAGGTCGGGCAGGATCTCGCGGATCACCCGCACCTCGTCCGGCAGGAGCGAAGCGCTCTCGAGCGCGTCCGCACGCTGTTTGAGATAAACGTACTGCTTGGTCAGATAGTAGCTCGCCGCCTCGTTGAGATGGTTCGGCAGCTCGCCCATCCAGATATAGGACTTGCGGTACCGCGGCCGATATTCCGGCTCCCACGCCGCGCTGAACGCGACGTACGGCCGGCACTCGTCGAAGCAGGCGCGCTCGTCGAGGATACGGAATCCCTTTTGCAGCAGGAACGCGCGCACAAGCTCGCCGTGCGACATGGGCTGGAAGATAAACCGCTTTTCCCTGTCGCAGATCCAGCTCGTCCGTTCGAGCAGCTCGACGATCAGCGTGCCGCCCATGCCGGCAAAGACGAAGTCGTCCGCGTCGTCCGGCGCATACGCGTCCAGACCGTCGGATTCGAGCAGTCGAACCGTGTCTGTCACGTGGTACACCGCGAGCGTCGCGGCCGCGTTCATCAGCGGGCCGTCGCGCACGTCGCTGCCGATCGCGGCGGGGCATTTGCCGCTCGAAACGAGAAATGCGGGCAGATAGGCGTGGTCGGTGCCGACGTCGGCAACGGTCACACCCTCCCGGACAAGCTCCGCCACCATCGCAAGCCGCGCAGAGAGTTTCATTTATTCAGCCTTGGCAAGATGCGCGTTGATCTTTTCGACCAGCTCGTCCGCGTCGACGCCGTGCACCATGCACGCCTGTTCAAGCGATTCGCCGCGCGCAGAGGGACAGCCGAGGCAGTGCATCCCCATCTCCAGAAAGTAGGGCGCCGTCGTCGGATCCATCGTGAGAATATCGCCGATCAGAGTGTCTTTCGTGATTTGCATAGTTACAATCCTCCAAATTATAAATATTCCATAGTATTATAGCACAAAGGGCGTGGAATATCAACAGTAAATTACATATAAAAACAGCCGCGGCTCATCACTGAGCTGCGGCGGAAAGATTCATTTTCAGATCGTCCGGCTTCTGTTTTAACCATATCACAACCGCTCGCGAATTACGATCATTCCGGGAGCGCCTTACTCTTGCGCCCACTCGTCGCGGAAATAACCGCGCGTATCGGCATGGCGGCCGTATGCGTCGGTCACGGTAAAGCGCACGTAAGGCGCTTTGGGCGGGATCTTGAATTCCGCACAGTTGACCGTGCCGCCGACCTCGTCGGGAAAGACCGCGCGCGTGGTTTTCGCGCCGTAGATCATGGCGATGCGCGCGGCGTCGGAACACGTGAGGAATGCGTGCCCGTCCCGGATCTCCAGCGTGTGGATGAGCGGACCCATGGAGGAATAGAAATCACCCGCGTCCATCGCGGCGATCACACCGTCATAGGTCAGCTCGTCGTCCGGCAGATTGAACATCGTAAAGCCGCCGAAGGAATCGTCGCCCGGCTTGTCCGGTCCGATCTCGTTGTGGTTGTCGTCGGTGGAATGGGCGAAAACGCGTCTGCCGCGCCGCAGGAGCATATCATACAGGCAGGTGTTGTATTCGTTCAGCCCGGCGCGAAACGAGCTGTAATTGCAGATCTCCATCGAGAAATACCCGTCGTAGCGGAACAGCTCGCTGAAATCCTCCATCGACCAGACGGGATGATTGAGCGTGACGAGATAGCCGTCCTCGCGCGCGGTCGCAATAAAGCGGTTGATATATTCCGCCGTGTACTGCCGCGTCTCCTCGCTGCCGAACCGGTGCATGGCCGCGCGTTCCTGCGGATCGTCAACGTACTTGACGTAACGGTCGTTCCAACAGATCAGATCCGTATTGTGCGGATCGCGCGCGAACAGATTCAGATGCAGCTCCTTGCTGAACGTGTCGTACCGGCAGTTCGGGTCGGGGCGGATGTACGCCTCGTATCCCGTCAGCATCAGGAACCCCGGCTCCGTGAGCGCAGAGTGATCGTGCGGCCGTTCGTGATCGGTGATCGAGAGGATCGAGTAGCCGTGCGCGCGGTACGTTTCCTTGAGCGCCTCGGGCGTGAGCGTCCCGTCGGACAGCACGCTGTGACAGTGCAGATTCGCTTTGAACTGCGCAGAGCGGATAAATTGCATTTTCATCCCTTCTTTCTTTCGGGCAGAGTATACCACCTTTTGTGTGCGGAATCAATGCCCTGTTCCGGTATGCACGTGCTCGAATAAAAA
>CADAGA010000267.1 GCA_902787275.1 Oscillospiraceae bacterium
ACCATTGTGGCGCTGCTGCCGGATACCGGAGACAGATACCTTTCTACCCCCTTGTTCGCTGACTGAGAACCACAACACAAAAAAAACCGGGTCCTTTGCGGGATCCGGTTTTCCGTATGTTAACCTGTTCAAAATGCGAAATATTTTTTAAGCAGCCGATCCACCCGACCGGAAATCGCGGAAAGCGTTGCGGCGGCTTCCTCCCGTTCGGCGGGCGTACCCGTCACATACTGCTTCATCAACCGTCCCTCTTCATAGCAGAGCTCGTCGTGCAGCGGAAAATAATTCTTCAGCAGGAAGCAGCCGTATTCCACAAAACGACGTTCGCCGACCAGACGGAATTCCCTACTGATCGTATCAACTGCAACTGAATAGAATCCCTTGATGGCGTCAATCAGAGAAATGCGCTCATTTTCCGGCGCAAAAACGATCGTTTCACAAATAAAAGCATTATCGTTGCTCTCATAAGACGAATGCGAATCCGTGCTTCCGACGACGGGATAACGAAGTCCTTTCGCGGCATAGTCGTAATACATCGCGGTCTGAAAGCCGTTCTGCTCATAATAATTCTCACCGCCCAGCACCTCGAATGCGTCAAATACGTGATTTTCAAAAAGCCAGTCGCACAGCGCGTTCGGCACGTGATTGACGTTATTGCGCCAACGCGGATGCGGGAAAATGCCGAGCCCGTTCGCTTTTTTGATCTCGTCGAAGATCCATTTGCACATCGCGGCAGGGATCTTGTCCACTTTTTCGGGAACGGACAGCTCCGCCGCCTTTGTCTCGATCAGGTCCGCCCATGCCTCCTGCGTCATCACGTCCGGTATGTTGTCGGTGCGGATCGCGCGCGTCTCGGGCGCCTTGCCGACTTCGCTCACGGCAACGGCTTCAACAAGCTGATTGATGCTGTATTCCCCGCCGAAATTCACGATATGCACGTCGTTATGTACGCCGTTGACGTCCGGCATGTGGACTTCCTCGCCGGGCACGATCGTCATCCCGATCGGGACGTCCTTGAAGGCCCTGATTGCGCGCAGGGAGGGATAATAGCGCCGATGGTCGCTGATTACGGTAAAATCATACCCGTATTGCCGGTAATTCGCCGCAACGACCTCCGGGACCTGACGACCGTCCGAAAGCGTGGTGTGCATATGCAGGTCGCCGATGTATGGATAGCGCCCGACCAGATCGTCGTTCACCGCGAACACGCTGAACTCCAGATAGGTTCTGTTGGTTTCATCCACAAGACGGATGAAATACTCCTGCTCCTCGGGAAAGGCCCAGGAAAAGGAAAGTTCTCCCTTCTCATTCGCCTGCGCGGTCGTGTAACGGAAATAGGAAGACGCCGGGAAATCATCCGGATCGCCGCCGTCCAGCCCGCAGATCTCAAGACGGATCTCCGTATTCGGCTTGATCACTTCCCTGCCCCCGAGCGGACGGATATGGATCTCCGTCTCCTGTCCGATGCGGAATACCTTGGGATACAGGTCAAAATTATGCAGAACGTCGCTCTTTTTATATGCCATTTGGTCAGACCTCCGATCGTTTATTGATGCTCCGCCGCGGAAACGAAGCGGATATAGCGTTTGAAGAACGCCACAGCGTCCTCGATGGCGGCAACGGGCAGCCGCTCATTCGTGCCGTGCGTGGTCAGGAGCAAAGACGTGCCGACCTTGAACGGCGAATAGCGGTAAATATTCTCGCAGACGTCCTGATAATGGCAGGCGTCCGTCCCGCCCATCACGAGGTAAGGCGCAACGATTGTTTTGGGATTCATGCTGCGACAGATCTTTTCGATCAGCTTGAACGACCGGGAATCGATCGGTGAGATCGCGGACGGGTTCTTCCAACCGGGCAGCACACGGATCTCGACTTTCTTGTTCCGGATGACCTTATGCAGATGCGCCACAACGTCGTCGACCGTCTGTCCCGGATAGGTTCGGAAGTTGACGATCACGCTCGCCTTTTGCGGCAGAACGTTGGGCTGCGGCGAACCGGAAGCCATGGTGACGCCGGTCGTGGTGCGCAGCATGGAGGCCGCGGGCGGAATGTAGCTCATCGCTTTGGTCAACGCGGGCTTGAGCAGCTTATAATTGCAGGTCACGAGCCTGACCGGATAGGATACGTTTTTGGTGATCTTCGTGAGCAGCGCATCCATCATGGGCGAGATCTTCGCCTTGAACTGATGATTCTCGATATCCTTGATCACGTCGGCAAGCTTGCCGATCGCGGTATGATTCGGGGACTGCGAGGAATGCCCGCCCTTCGCGAACACGCTGACCTCCACGTCCACATAGCCCTTTTCGGCAATGCCGATACCTGCAAGCTCCTTGTCGATCACACCCTTGACGTTCACGGGCAGAATCGCGCCACCTTCGTCAAGGACGGCGTCCAGATGAATGCCGTGCTCCGCGAAATACTTGCACATGCAAACCGCACCGTTATCATCGGAGGAAGACATGACCTCCTCATTATGCCCAAAGCAAAGATAAACGTCGCGTTCCGGCTCAAAGCCTTCGGCAAGCAGGGCTTCGACCGCCTCGCACACGCCGATCAGATGGTTCTTCATATCGAGCGCGCCGCGTCCCCAGATGAATTCGCCGTCATCCACGCCGTCAAAAGGCGGATGCGTCCAGTCGTCCCAG
>CADAGA010000268.1 GCA_902787275.1 Oscillospiraceae bacterium
CGGCTCGGGGAGCTTTCCCTTGCCGACGCTGCCGCAGGCGAGCCGGCCGCTTGCCGGTTCGATCACGTTCCAGCCGTAACGACGCAGTGCTTCGAGGTTGTCCTGCGTGACGGGATTGTCGTACATGTTCGTATTCATTGCCGGCGCGATCAGCTTCGGGCAGCGGCAGGCGAGCACCGTCGTCGTGAGCATGTCGTCCGCTATACCGTGCGCGAACTTGGCGCAGACGTTGGCCGTTGCGGGCGCGATCAGCACGACGTCCGCCTTTTCCGCAAGCGAGATGTGCGCGACGTTGAAGCTGAAATTGCGGTCGAACGTATTCGTGATCGCACGGTTGCCGGAAAGCTGCTCAAACGTCATCGGCGAGACGAATTGCGTCGCGTTGGCGGTCAGGATGACCTCGACGTTCGCGTGCAGCTTTACGAGCATGGACGTGAGCGCGCAGGCCTTGTACGCTGCGATACCGCCCGTAACGCCCAGAAGTACGGTTTTTCCGCGGAGCATAGTGATCCCTCCAGAAAGGTTGTTGAAAATCGATGTAAAACAGATCCGTCAGCGTGCCTTATAAACCAGAACGATCTGTCGCAGCAGAGACGGAAGATTCTTCAAAAAGCGCTTGTGCCAGGCGAACGGATTGGAGATCCCTTCGGGTTTGAACGCGTCATACACGCCCGGATCGTCGTTCCACGTAAATCCGTTCAGCGCATCGTCGTCGTTCCATGCGTAGGACGAACAGATCTTCGTAAAGTCCGGATCGATATAGATGACGTTGCACGAGCCGTTGACGTATTTCGTGGAATTGTTGTCGTAGGTGATCAGGACGTGATTGCCGTCGCCGTCCGTATACGCGCCGGTGAGCAGGACGCCGTGCGCCGTCAGATCGTCAAATTCCGTGACGATCGACGCAGGGTCCGTCAGGGCTCTGCGCAGCAGATGCGGTCCGTCGCCGTAAAGCTCGAAATAGACCGGCGTGCCAGCGCTGAGCGTGTCGTACAGCGCGTGCAGCTGCTCTGTGTATTCCTGCGTTCCCGGCACGAGCGCGAGATGCTCCGCCGGCTGCGCCGCGACCGCGTGGATATTGTAGTAGTTGATGATGCTTTGGATATCGTCGTCCGGCTGCAGCTCGCAGACGCTCGAAACGCCCTGTCCGGACAGCAGATCGAGCTTGCCGTAATGCTGCTGCAAAACGGCGATCGGAAAGCCGCAGCACGAGCCGTAAAACGGAAACGTCGGCCAGATGAACAGATAAAACGCGCAGATCACCGCAGCCAGCGGCGCAAAGGGTGAGAGCGCGAACGTGCAGAACCAGTTGGGCAGGATGCGCAGGAAATGCTGCCGTGTGAACAGATACCCGTCCACGTCGGCGTTGAACACGCTTTCGCTGTTCGTGAACGAAAAAACTTCTTCTTTCCGGATCGCGATCGGGCACCAGATCGGCGTGAACGTGACGGTATCTCCGGACTGCGGCACGAGATCGGTTCTGCCGTCCGAGCGCCAGAAATCCGTGTTGTCATAATAATAGGAAGTATCGTCGTCCGTTTTCCAGCCGACAAGGATCTGATCCCTGTATTGCTGCATGGCATATTCCGCACGCAGCTCCACTGCTTTGCCGGCGCGCACGGAATAGGAGTAAGTCTGTCCGTCGATCTGATAACGGACCGTGGCGAAGCCGATCTGCGGCTTCGGTATCTCGGCGGCGCCTGCGGTGAACGCCGCGCCGCTCCAGACGATCGCCAGACACAGGATGGCGGAAAGCACCCGTTTCATAGCTGCACTCCTTCTTAATAATGCCTGCTGCCGCATGCGCAGTATTGGTTGACGTTCAGCACTCTCCACGTATAGAGCCGCACGATATAAGACACGGCGCGAAAGATCGTTTTGCAGTCGACCGATTTATCAAGAATGCTCTGCAGGATCGTGTCCCGAAGGCTGTAAAAGGTATGACACACGCACGGACAGTCGGCCGCCCCGTCATCCGCCCCGGCACAGACGCCGTACGCGTCCTCCCGCGCGAAAGAAGTCCACGCGCTCTGTGTGAAAAGCGCGCACGTAACCAGTACGACGGCCATAATAAAAGAAAAAATGTGTTTCATGCGCGGCTCCTCCTTCGTCAAACGGGACGCGTATGCTATAAATACATTCAACTTTTATTTAACCACACTCTCCGCATTTTGTCAATCACGCGCAATTAATTCTGTGAATCCGCTTGTAAAGGCGGCGCGATTGTGCTATACTACGTTCAGCCTTCGGGCAAATTCGCTGCATCCGTTCAGACGGAGCGGTAGGAGGAATTGAATATGGAAAAGAGAAAACACGATCTTCGCTGGATGATCGGGGTCGCGCTGATGGCTGCGATCACCGCGCTTCTGGCGAACACACCGCTGGGGCTGATCCAGCTCCCTGTCATCAAAGCCACGACGACGCACATTCCCGTCATCATCGGCGCCGTTTTGTTCGGACCGCTGGCGGGCTGTATTCTGGGCGGCGTGTTCGGTGTGTGCTCGCTTATCAGCAACACCACCGCGCCGACGCTGCTGTCGTTCGCGTTCTCTCCGTTTTTGAGCACCACGGGTCTGCCGGGCGCATTGAAGGCGGTCTGGATCTCGGTGGGCTGCCGCATCATGATCGGTTTGGTCGCGG
>CADAGA010000269.1 GCA_902787275.1 Oscillospiraceae bacterium
GGTGACTGTGCGGGTTGCTGATGATGATTTTCGGGCGACCGGGTTTTATGATCCTCATAGCTGCACCTCGTTTCTGCCGGGTGTGTTCGTCTGTATTGTACCATATCGGAATACGGGATAGCAAGTGCTATGCGGCGATTTCCGCGTGCGCAGACGGCTGTCGCAAAACAAAACCGCCGTGCCTTCCGGCGCAGCGGTTCATTTCCGTTGTCTGTTCTGTCCGATTACCAGCCGACGAATCCGTTTGCAAGTACCCTGAACAAATGCATGAAAAATGCAGCGACCTTTTGCAGGAGAGTCTGCTCGGTGTTCACGGCATCCGCATCACACACGATATAGATCGGAGATTGTGACGCATCGACGCGCTTTATGCCGCCCGAACCGTTCTCCTCGATCAGATTGCCCTGCATATCGTAGATGGCGTTTTTGGCGTCCGGGAGATCGATCGTCACGTTAAACGGAGACTCTGCCCAAATGACGTAGACGGTCTGTCCGCTTTGTGCATACGTTGCAACGTATGCGGATTTTTGGTAAAACAGTCCGTATCTCGTTTGCTTCAGTGCGGTGAGCTTTTTTTCGGCCGTGATGGCATTAAAGGCTTTTACGGCGCCGGCCGAAACCTTCGGCGTAAAGTCGTTTTTGTAAAGCCCCAGGGAGTTTTCGTACTCCTCGCCGCCCAGCACGTCCGACGTGATGCTGCTGTCCTGCAGTTCATAGGTAAAGTATTGTCCCTCTAAACCGTAGCCGAGCAGGAACTCATCATAGAAAACGGCGTTGCGAATGATGTATTGCGCCTGCGTCCGTTCGTCCACGTTGCTGTTTGCCCAGCCGGTTTCCGTGACCCAGACGGGCATCTTGTCACAGCCGTATTTTACCAGCACGTTTCTGTATTCGTCCAGTCTGTTTCTTGCCCGCTTTTCGGGAGCGCTTTTGCCCAGGTAGTAGTGCACGGACAGACCGTCCATATACGATCCTGCGCCGGCCTGCATCATTTCGTCAATAAACTCTGTGTGAAATGCGATCGCACCGCCCAGGACGGTAACGTCGGGATCGTTGCGTTTGATCGTCCGGTATGCCGCTTTCAACATTTCGGTATACTCCGCGGCAGTTGCGTCCTTGGTATTAAAATACCGAAGATCAGGCTCATTCCAGATTTCATAGGCTTTCACTTTGCCGGCCAATGATTTGGACACGAAATCCACGTAGCGGATATAGGCGTCGAAGTATTCGTCATCTTCCGTCGTTTCCGGATCGCCGTCGCGCACGGGCATCGTGCAGTCCCATGCAGCTCCGGCGTCTATGTCGGCTTGCGCCGGCTTGCCAAACGCATAGATCATGTTGCCGTAGCTCAGCACCACAAGGGACTGGATGCCGCTTTCGGCTGCGGAACCGACCCAGCTCGCACGCTCGGGCAGGGAGAGCTGTCCCTTCACGCGCTCCACCGTTCCCCAATGCACCTCGTCGCGCACGATGGGCAGGTTGACGTTTGCGGCCGCTGTACAGGTTTTCGCCTGGTCACGGCCTTGGGCCATGTGGGTGCAGGCGCCGATCCCTTCGGCATGTACCGATACCGAAAAGCCGGAAACGATAAAAAGGGCCGCCAGGAAAAAAGAAAGCAGTCTTTGTCCTTTCACACCAATCACCTCGAAATCAGTATACTATGTAAAAAACGGCTTTGTCAATAAAGCGGCGGGATTCGGTTTACCTTTTCGCGCTGCCGCAGCGGATCTCGCCGTCTACAACGCCGGCAAGCGCTGCATCCGACCGCAGGTTCACGAATCGGATGCCGCGGGCAGGGTAAAAGAGAAACGCCGAACGTGTCGGGGTCGCTGCATCGGACAGCACGCTGTAGCGGCCGCCTTCATAGACCAGCGCTGCGCCGTTCTCGATGCAGACGGACGGAAAGTCGGAGCTCTCCGCTTCAAACGTATACGACCGCCAGCCGATGCTGTCGTAGTGCGGCGTGAGGCAGAACGGCAGCAGACCCGCGCAGTCATAGTACGCAAAGCCCGGCGCCATACCCACAAAAAACGGTCCATGTGCAATATTACGGAGCACTTCCGGTTCGGTATCGTCCCAGCCCTTGTCTGCCCAGCACATGGCGCCGGAGCTGACGCCCAGCAGGACGGCGCCGCGGCGCAGCGCCTGATCCGCTGCCGCATAGACGCCCTTTTCCGACCAGTTTTCGGTCAGGAATTTCAGACTGCCGCCCGTGGCGTAAACGATATCCGCCCACGCGAATCTCTGCTCGACCTCCTGCGCGGACGCCGTGCTGACCGTCAGTACGGCGGTCTGACATCCCGCAGCGGAAAACCGGGTGATGATCGCGTCATTTTCCGTATACTCGTCATAACTTGCCGTCGGTACGAAGAGCATATTCGGGCTTTCCTTCCCGACGTGCGACAGACAGCGTTCCACAATGGGACGGAAGGTTTGATCTGTATTGAACCCGCCGCCGATGGCAATGATCATCCCGTTCGGATAAGCGGTTTCGGCAGCGACCGTGTACGCCGCGATTTCGTCCGCGGTATAAAACCTGTCGGCTTTATGCGGCAGCAGTCCTCCGAAAAAGCCGGTGATGATACTCAGAAGCAGCACAAACGCACGCATAAACAGATGTATT
>CADAGA010000270.1 GCA_902787275.1 Oscillospiraceae bacterium
CGGGACACGGTGCTGCGCGAGGGCGCAGATTATTTCGATGGAAGCGCGGACGTCCGTACCGTAAAAGAAAAACTCGTACCGCACTTTGCCGACTTGGAAAAAGCCGCTGAATCCGCACTTCAGCAAAACGGATGTACCGACACCGTACGCATTACACTCGAAAGATCGTATTTTGATACACGCACCTACGGCGATCTGACCGTCCCTGCCGGCACGTATGCGGCAGTTTGCGTCAGGATCGGCAAAGCAGAAGGACACAACTGGTGGTGCGTGATGTACCCTCCCCTGTGTCTGCCGGCTGCCGCCGAAAGAACGGACGCCGTTTTTACTGCGGACGGCCGTGCCGTCCTCGGCAGCAGTCCGAAATATGACGTGCGGTTCAAAGTCGTTGAGCTGTACCAGAACGCGAAACGAAAGATACAGAAATAACGGTTTACTTTTTTCGGCGATTGTGCTACAATAGACACATAAAAATGAAGGAGGCAAACTATGATCAATATTATTGCGCATCGCGGCGCAAACAAACGTGCACCGCAGAACACCATTCCCGCTTTCCGCAAGGCGATCGAACTGAATTGTGACGGTTTTGAAAACGACGTTCATCTGACAAAGGACGGCCGCATCGTCATCTGCCACAACTACACCATCGACGACACTTCCACCGGAAAAGGCCTGATCAGCGACTACACCTACGAGGAACTGCTGCAGTTCGACTTCGGTTCCTATTTCAGCCCCGAGTTCGCCGGCACGAAGATCCCGCTTCTCGAGGAATTTCTCGATCTGTGCACCAAGGATCATAAGGTCATCAATATCGAGATCAAGCCTCCGAAGGACCCGAACAGCACCATCGCCGCTAAGACGATCGCCATGGTCAAGGAGCGCGGTCTGTTTGACAATCTGATCGTCTCCAGCTTCGATCCGCAGGTGCTGATCGACTGCAAAAAGATCGATCCTGCCACAAAGACCGGATTGCTGTATGAACCCGGCGAAGAAAAGTGCGAAGAGGTCTGCGAAGATTTCGTTGCGTACTGCAAGAAGCTGAACGTGGACGCGGTGCATCCGTTCATCGGCTTCGTCACGGAGGATTATATTGAAGAAGCGCACGAAGCGGGTCTGATCGTCAACCCCTGGACGGTCAATCAGGACTTCCAGATCGAGCGCCTCGTCGAATGGGGCTGCGACGGTCTGATCACCGACGTGCCGGACTATGCACGCGAGATCGCTGAAAAAGCCAGCAAATAATACAGAATCAAAATAAGATACATCTGCTGCGGTTCATCCGTTCAGATGTATCTTTTCTATCGGCACAAGAATCTTTAAGGAGTATGGTCGCATGCTGTTTGGTTTCCTTGCAGGGATCACATGGGCGCTCGAAACGGTCACGCTCGGCATTGCGCTGGAAACGTCGCCGTTCATATCGACAGAACAGGCTGTCTTTTTAGCGCCGTTTGTCGGCACGTTTCTGCACGACCTGTTTTCTGCGTTCTGGATGCTGCTGTTCAACGGCGTGCGAGGAGAACTGCCGAGGGTTGTTTCCGCATGGAGATCAAAAGCAGGACGGCTCGTCATGCTCGCCGCAGTCATCGGCGGACCGGTCGGCATGACCGGATACGTGCTTGCCATCCACGCGATGGGATCGTCCGTCGGCGCGGTCGCCAGCGCGGCATACCCTGCCGTCGGCGCGGTGCTCGCATTTCTGTTTCTGAAAGAAAAGATGCCGTGGTACCGCTGGGTTTTCCTTTTGCTGACGCTTGGCGGCGTGTATGGATTGAGCTACTCGCCGTCGATCGAAGGCGGCAATTTTCTGCTCGGCCTGCTCGGCGTGCTGATGTGCTCCTTCGGCTGGGGCTCGGAAGCGGTCATTCTGGCCAGATGCCTGCGCGACGCGCAGATCAGGAACACCTATGCGCTGCAGATCCGCCAAACCACGTCTGCGATCGTTTACGGCGCGGTACTGCTGCCGATCCTGAAAGGATGGGGATTCACGGCCAAACTGTTCACGTCGCACACAGGGCTTCTTCTGCCGATTCTGGCGCTTGCGGCTCTGTTCGCAACGACTTCTTATCTGTGCTACTACCGCTCCATTGCACGCATCGGCGCGTCAAAGTCCATGGCGCTCAACGTAACGTATGCCGCATGGGCGCTCGTTTTCACTTCAATTGTGAAGCAGGACACATCCGTCTTTACGCCTCTGACCGTCGTCTGCACCGCAGTGGTGCTCGTCTGCGGGATTCTTGCGGCTGCTGATCCGAAACAGGTGTTCCATCGGCATTCGTCTAATCCGTAGCCGACGCAAGAATAACGACGAACCGGCCGAGGCTCCTGTCATATACGGTCAGGCACAGCGTCCCCCACCATTCGCGTCCGTCGTCAAAATAGTCCGACCAGTCGGTCGACCACTCAAATACCTCCAAGCCGTCCGTTCCGTTCGGGAACAGGGCGGCATTTATTCTGTTGAAGTCAGCTTCCGAATAACCGACGTCATAAGGCGGATGCAAAAAAGCATTTCGGTAACCCAGCCGTTCTGTTCCCGCATCCTGCGAAAAGAACGATTGCGCGATGATCGGTTTTCCGTCCGCTTTGTCGGCGTCATAACGCCATATCGTTTCGCTGCCT
>CADAGA010000271.1 GCA_902787275.1 Oscillospiraceae bacterium
TCGTTTTTCATTCCGGAGGGCAAGACGCTCGCATCCTATGAAGCTGACGGCGGCAGGGATCACGACAGAAAAAAAGCGCTGATTCCCTTCCGTGTCTGCGCCGGCTACTGGCGGCTGCAGCGGCAGGCATTTCTGCATAGCGAAGGCAAGACGACGCTCGTGATCGGCGTTTTCTTTGCGGCCGTCTTTATTCTGACGTTGATCTGCGTCTTTCGCCCGCGGCGTTCGCGCCGCCGGGACAAACATACAGGAGGAACCTCAACATGAAAAAATGGATCTCTTTGCTTCTGGCAGCCGTACTGGCGCTGACGCTCTTCGGCGGCTGCGGAAAGAACGAAACCGACAATCCCGTCCCCGCCGAGCAGGATACGGCCGACGCCTCCGGCGCCGCGCATTCGTTCGTGCTGTTCACGATGGAAAACGGCGGCACGTTCAAGCTCGAGCTGTACCCCGAGTACGCGCCGAAAACCGTCGAGAACTTTCTGAAACTCGTGTCCGACGGCTTCTATGACGGGCTGACGTTCCACCGCGTCGTGGAAGGCTTCATGGCGCAGGGCGGCGATCCGACGCTCGTCGGCAGACCGACCGCGGACAGTATCTACGGTGAGTTCGCATCCAACGGCTTTACGCAGAACACGCTGCACCACGGACGCGGCGTGATCTCCATGGCGCGTACCATGGTACCGGATTCCGCTTCCTCACAGTTCTTCATCTGCCACGCGGACGCATATTTTCTCGACGGCAACTACGCTGCGTTCGGCGAAGTGATCGAAGGCATGGAGACGGTCGACGGATTCCTGGACGTCGAGCGCACATATAACGGCATGGACACGAAGCCTGCGACACCCGTCACGCCGATCGTGATTGCGCATGCCGAAGTCGTGGACGCATGAAACGCGTCATTTCTCTGCTGCTTGCGGCGCTGCTCGTCCTGACGGCGCTGCCGACGGCGTTCGCCGCGGAGGACACGATGACCTTTGACAAAACTGCCGCGGACTTTGTGATCCGTGATCCGTTCGTGCTCGTGCACGACGGGCTGTATTATATGTACGGCACGTGCGCAACGCCAAAGCCGGGCTACGGATGCTTTGTCAGTCCGGATCTCGCGCATTGGGCAGGGCCGTTCAACGTATTCACCGCTGCCGCGGATTTCGACGGTGACAAAAACTTCTGGGCGCCGGAGTGCCACGCGTACGGCGGCGCGTTCTACCTGTTCGCTACGTACCATTCCCGCACGACCGATCACCGCGGCGTTTCGGTGTTTCGCGCCGACGATCCGCTCGGTCCGTTCGAGGAGATCTCGGACGGCCACGTCACGCCGCACGATCAGGACTGCATCGACGGCACGCTTTACGTTGACGACGCCGGGCAGCCGTATATGGTCTACGTCGCGGAATGGACGAGCACGGACGACGGCATCGGCCGCATGGCAGCCGCGCCCCTGAGCGACGATCTGACGCATTGTATTGCCGAACCGAGGGAACTGTTCCGCGCGGACGATCCGTTCTGGAAGCCGCACAAGATCACGGACGGGCCGTTTCTCTACAAGAGCCGGACCGGCAAGCTGCTGATGCTCTGGTCGAACATGTCTCCGGACGGCTACTGTGTCGCGCTCGCCTCGGCGAAAAGCGTCACGGGCAAATGGCGCCAGCAGCTCGCGCGGCTGTACGTCAAGGACAGACGCCGCGCCTATGACGGCGGACACGGGATGCTCTTCACCGATCTGAACGGACAGCTCACGCTGTGCCTCCATACGCCGAACGACGGCGACGTCGCGCCCGAACGGGCGGCGTTCTTCCCCGTGCGCGACCTCGGCTACACGCTCGCGCTGAGCGAAAAGCCTTCGCTGCAGACGCGCTTTCTGCGTTTCATTGATTATCTCGCGGAGCTGCTGCGTTAAGCGTGGAGCTGCTTTGCAGGATCACAAAAGAAAAAGAGATTCTC
This sequence comes from Oscillospiraceae bacterium, assembly GCA_902787275.1. Taxonomy (GTDB): domain Bacteria; phylum Bacillota; class Clostridia; order Oscillospirales; family Acutalibacteraceae; genus UBA1425. Next base: position 1,945 of record CADAGA010000271.1, read on the forward strand.
CAAAATCGGGAGAATCTCTTCTTTTTTGTATGATTCGATTGAGAAGCGCGACGATCAGTATTCCGCCGCGAAGCGTCTGCGGCGACGGTAGACCAGAATGAACGCCGCCATGACGAGCAGCGCACCGCCGCAGAGGGTGAGCGCGCGCGTACCCGCACCGCCGATAAACGGCATCGGAATACCCGTCATGTTCCAGACGCGGATCTGCCACGTATCCGCATCCTGTCCGGCGACCCAGTATCCGTCGGGATCGCCCTGCTGCACGACCTCCGAGACACGGCCGCCCTGAATGGCGGTCACGGAATTGGCCGCGACCGTGATACGCACGGCAGTGAACGGCAGCGAATATCCCTCCGGCGCCTGTGTTTCGACCAGACGGTATTCGCCGAGTGCCAGCGAACCGAGATACAGAATACCGTTTTCATCGGTCGTACCTGTGACGACGACCGGCGCGTTCGGATTGGGCGACTGCGTCAGATCGTTGAAGTCCGCTACGGCAACTATATTCTCTTCATTCAATGCGTCTATCACGGAACGCGGTCCCGTGACGGTCACGGTATAAGTGCCCACATCGGGGCCGGTCGTGCCGCTCGTCACATCATAGTCGGTTCCGGCGGTCAGTGCCGTATCGTCCAGCGTGACACCCGTCACGTTGACGCCCTTCTCAG
>CADAGA010000272.1 GCA_902787275.1 Oscillospiraceae bacterium
GCAATGACGGCAACTACGATATCGTCTATGCAGACACTGAAAAATGGGGCGAGGACTACTGGGGCATCTGGGATTCCGTTGAAAAGGTTTTCTACCGTGACGGCGGCGCCGTTTCGCTGGAAGCCGCGGCGCATGAATTCGTCCTGCTGACCGACGAAAACGGCTCTCCCCTTTCCGACCATTCCGCGGAATTCGCGACGCTGACCTATACCGTCGACCGCAGCAAGCTGAACGATACGCGCACCTACGAAAAAGAACACTATCGTCCGTTCCGCACGTTCTTCAACCACGTTTACTATTTCTTCAAAGCGCTCAGGCTCGTGCTCGGCGAATTGCCGAAAGTGTTGTCGGGCGAAATACAGATCGTGTTCAAATGATCCCATGCAGCCAGATAAACTCGTCATCCACGTGATGACGAGTTTTTTGTCCTGCATATGCTGCATACCGTTCTGCCGTCTATCGCATACTAAAAAGCGGTGAACGAATATGAATATCCTGATGCCCTGCAAAACGAAAACAGAGCCGCTGCGCACGGCAAAGTCCGTACTGGAATCGCGTGGACACGCGTGCCTGCTGTATCCGTTTGAATCCGCCGCAAAGACAGCCGACAAGATCCGCTCGGCGACGTTCGACGCCGTCGTGGTCACGGAGAGTGCTGCGCTCGCCGGCGTGCCGGATGGCATGCGGACGATCTATCTTTCCTATGACTTTTTTTGCGCTGAACGCCGGTTCCCCTCGGTTTCGTCCTGTCTTGTGGCGCATGACGATCTGACGTTCGATTTCATCACGCACGGCGCACGCGACAAGAGCGTTCACACGTGCGGGATCCCGCTTCGGGACGCGTATCGGCGCACGCTGCCGCAATCGGAATGCAGACGCGCGCTTGGACTCTCCGAAAAGCGCCCCGTATTTCTGATGATCGGCGAGACCGTGTCGCTCAGCGTTCTGAAAAGCACGGTTCGTGCGATGCGCACGCTGTGTCCGGACGCACAGTCCATTCTGCTCGGCAGCAGCGAATCGCGTCGCAAAAGCTGGATGAGCGCATTTGCAGGCGATCCGAACGTATTCGTTTCAGACACGGAGATGGATCTGCCGCTCGCGATGTGCGCGTCAGACGCCGTGTTTACGCCTGCACTGTCCGCGTTCGTCTGTGCCGCAGCAAGGCAGGAAAAGATCGTTACACTGCTCCATTCGGCCGTTCCCCGCGCGCGAAAAAACGCCGGATTCCTCGACGCGCGCGGTGCGGCATTCCGCGGCAAAACAGCCGCAGACAACGTATCCTACGCCTGCCGTCTGCTCGAAAGCGACCGTCTGCGCGGCAATATGACCGCGGCGCAGGAAAAGACGATCCTTTCGGATGCGGAGGAACGATTCCTTCGCGTGATCGAGTCATAAGTTCCTGTTGTATTTCTCGAAGAGATATGCTACACTACTTCACGAAGGAGTGAGAACGTGATCTACTATTTTTCCGGTACAGGCAATTCCGAATGGGCGGCGCGGACGCTCGCCGGTCTTACGAACGACCGCGTGACGCGCATCACCAAAAAGACGCTGCAGCCCGTTATGGTCGGAGAGGGTGAATCTTTCGGTCTTGTTTTTCCGATCTACGCATGGAATATGCCGCAGATGGTCTCCGATTTTCTGAAAAACGTGAGCGTGCATACCGGCGCGTACTGCTATGCGGTATGTACCTGCGGCGCGGACGCGGGCTGGGCAATGCGGCTCCTGCGCGGGCGCATGCACATGGACGGCGTGTGGTCACTCGTGATGCCGGACAATTACATAGTTGCCTATCAAGTCGAGGACGACGAAACGGCGCTCAATAAAGTGCGCGATGCAAACGTGCGAATTCAGCAGATCGCGGCACAGATCAACGCGCGCAAGACAGGCTGCGCGGACGTGCAGTCGGGCAAATTCGCGCTTGTGAAAACGTTTATCGGCGGTCATTTCTTCAACAAATACGCCCGATCGTCCAAGCCGTTCCGCTCGTCGTACGACTGCACGGGATGCGGTCTGTGCGAAAAAGTCTGCCCGTCGGAAAATATCCTCGTTGCCGGCGATATGCCGTTCTGGAGTGATGACTGCCAGCAGTGTCTCGCCTGCATTCACCGCTGTCCGAAGCATGCGATCGAATACGGCAAATCGACCGAAAAGCACGGGCGGTACGTGTTCCATTATTCAAAAGACCAGATCGAAGGAAAATAAGAGGAGGAATCCGGATGATGATCCGTCCCTACCATAAAGAACTCGAATCGCTGCACGTCGGCTGTGAAGCGCCGCGCGCATACTATATTCCGTTTGCCGACGAAGCGTCCGCACGGACGACCGACAGAGAGCGTTCCGGGTATTTTCGCAATCTGTGCGGCAAATGGGATTTTCGTTATTACGCCTCGTTTGAGGACCTCGCACCGGATTTCCCCGCGGAAACGCTGGACGAGATGCTTGCCGATCTGGGTGTCAAGCTCGACGTTGTCCTCGAGCTCGTCGTTGATTTCAAGGGTGTCCACATGGCCTTCGCCTTCCGGGAGGGCGGATGCCAGACAGACTGCGGAGTATCCGGTGAATGTCCCTATTTCAAGTATGT
>CADAGA010000273.1 GCA_902787275.1 Oscillospiraceae bacterium
ATTCCCGCGACGAGATCGGCGACCTTGCAAGAGGCTTCAACAAGATGCAGGACGATCTGAAGCTCTACACGGAGCATCTGAAGACCGTCACCGCAGAAAAAGAGCGTATCGGCGCCGAGCTGAACGTGGCAACGCAGATCCAGGCGTATATGCTCCCGCGGACGTTCCCGCCGTTCCCGCAGAACAAGGAGATCGATCTTTTCGCCTCCATGACGCCCGCCAAGGAGGTCGGCGGAGACTTCTACGACTTCTTCCTGATCGATCAGGACCATCTGGCTCTGGTGATCGCAGACGTGTCCGGCAAGGGCGTGCCGGCTGCGCTGTTCATGGTGAACTCCAAAACGATGATCAAAAACCGCGCCATGCAGGGCGGCACCCCGGCGCAGATCCTCGAAGACGTAAACAATCAGCTCTGCGAGGGCAATGCCGCGGATATGTTCGTCACCTGCTGGCTGGGGATCTGCGATCTTTCCACAGGCATTATGACGGCTGCAAACGCCGGTCACGAATTCCCTGCCATCTGCGGCTCCGACAGGAAATTTGAGCTTTTGAAGGACAAGCACGGCTTCGTGCTTGCCGGTATGGAGGGCGCGCGCTACCGCGACTACACCATACAGCTCGAGCAGGGCGGCAGCATTTTCGTCTACACGGACGGCGTTCCGGAGGCGACGGACGCTGACAGCGCCATGTTCGGCGCAGACAGGATGCTCGAATCGCTGAACCGGCGCCCGGACAAAAAGCCGGACGTGTTCATTTCACAGGTCGGCTCCGCCGTCAAGGAATTCACGGGAGAAGCACCGCAGTTCGACGACATAACCATGGTCGGAATGACGTGGTACGGAAAAGACCGCGGGAACGCCTGAGGCAGAAAGCTCCGCCTGTACAACAGTATAAAAAACGCAGAAGCTGTGTCCGACCGACACAGCTTCGATTTTTTATGCAGATTTTCACTTTACGGCGTAAAGGTCGCCGCATCGCTGTAAAAGTACGCGTAAGGGTCATCCAGCCCTTCCGTATATGCGGACACGTCCGCGCCCTGGGGGTTTCGGCACTTGCCGTCCGGCGTGATGACGATCTCCATCCATCCGGCATAGACGTACAGCAGCTTCTCGCCCTTGTGCGCGCGCAGGAACGCGTCGTATTCGTCGAACCACGGTCCGCCGAACGCAGGCGTCGCAGACAGCTTGCCGTTCTCTTTCGTGATCGTGATGATCGCGATCAGCCTGCCGTCGTTATAGGCGAGGTAGTCCCGGAAATTCTGCCGCACCTCCAGAGGTTTCCCCTCGACGCCGTCGTAGGAAACGTGGCAGTAGCCGGTCTCGGAATACGTGATTTTGTCCGCCTGTACGCCGCTGGCCGCCAGTGCCGAACCGATCCACGTGTTTTCGTGAAGATACGCTTTCGCTTCCGCGTCCGTGATCTTTTCACCGACGGTTTTCACGCCCGCTTTCGCACCGGCCGCATCGGGTCTTGCCGGGATGCACCATCCGCCCGACCATTCCTGCTCGCCGCCGCTCGCTGAACCCGCGCCGTCCCCGGGGATCGCCGCGGTTGCCTCGCTCGGGTCCTGCTTCCACGGCGCTCCCGCCCGACCGGCGTCCGCATCCGGCACGTTTGCGCCGCCGTAGATCTTCGTCGTCTGCGCGGCTTCCCCGCTTTGATCCGGCGGAAAGATAATACCACCTTCGCCGACGTCCGGATCGTCCGGACGCGTGACGGCGGTCTGTCCGACCGTATCGCCTGCGCGTGTGACCGGGTCGTTTTCAGCACGGCCGTCGCCGGCCTTCACGATGGGCGTCCTGCCTTTCAGTGCGGCAACGCCGATACCGACGCAGACCGCGATCACGACCATACCGGCGCACGCCGTCGCGATCCGTTTGTTCCGCGCGGTTCTCTGCGCTTCATATTCGTCTTTGCGCGTCATCACAATATCGAAAAACGCATCATTCGTCTTCATAGTCAAAACCATCCTTTCCGAGCTGCGCTTTCAGCGCCTCGCGCGCCCGACTCAACAGAACCTTCGTGCTCCCTTCGCTCTTGTGCAGGATCTTCGCGATCTGCGCGACCTTCTGGTTTTCAAAATACCGCAGCCATAACGCCGCGTAATACTCGCCCTTGAGCTTTTTCATGGCGGCCGCCACGTGCCGGTTTCGCTCCTCGGTCACGTACAGCTCCTCCAAAGACGGCTTGTCCGACGCCTGCGACGCCGCTTCATCCATGCTGACGGTGTCGTGCTTTTTCTGCTTTCGGATATAGTCGGTCGCGGTGTTGCGCCCGATACAGAACAGCCACGTTTTAAAGGACGCTTTGCCGTTGTACCGCGGCTTCTTCGTCGCCAGCTTCACAAAGGTTTCGATCGCGGCCTCTTCGGCAATTTCTTCCTCGCCCGCAAAGGAGAGAATAAACATCTGCAGCGGCATGCGATATGCTTCGATCAGTTCTTTGAGTCCTGCATCGTCACCTTCCAGAAAACGGCGGTAGCTACTTGCACCGTTATCCATAGGGTACTCCTTTCCGAAAGAGCCGTCTTTGTTTTGCTCTTTCACCTATTATACGACAGAAACGAAGAAAAGGTAACAGCTATTATACGACAGAAACGAAGAAAAGGTAACAGAAAAAAGCCGAAAGCCGCCGTCGGAGCGATCCTTCGGCGGCTGACTGCATCAACAGGATGCAAGAGAATGTACTGCGTATCAGCGGTTTGCGCACAAAAAGCGGCATCATGGGCGAAACGCGATATAACTCGCCGAAGGCGAATATAACGGAAAGAAACCTGATTTGGTATACAAATCAGGTTTCTTTTCTGCAACCATTTTCCGTGAAACTTTGCGCTATATGGTAAACCTTTGCTCAATAGCCAGTAAACATTTGCGTGAAAAGGGCAAACCTTTGCGTTAAAAGGGCAAATCTTGGCGCGATTTAAATTTCAGCTTTGCACTATATCACATATGTTTTCTATTTGGAATAATAAGGCGTCTTTGCGCGAATAGGGGCAGACTGCCGTTTTCGAGCAGGTCCGTGATCGCGTGCGTCACGTCCGCGCGCGCCTTCACAAAGGCGATCTCCGGGGCGCAGGTCGCGGCGCGCCCGCTTTGATCCGCGTCGACGGCGGCAAGGAAGGTCTCGTACCGCTTCGCGGTGTGGTGGAAGTTCGGGATCGTTTCGCCGAGCGCCTCCATCGGGAAATCGGCGAGCAGGTTCGCGTATTCCCCAAAGCCCTTGGCGGTCTTGTAAAACAGGGTCGGGTCCGTGAGCAGATCGTAGGACCGCGCGTGCTCGATGTGGTTATACACGCGCCAGACGCGCCCGGCCTCGTCCGTGAAATAGCTCTCGCCCTTCTTCGTGGGGAAGCAGACGAGGCAGCGGTTTTCGGCGCGCCCC
>CADAGA010000274.1 GCA_902787275.1 Oscillospiraceae bacterium
TGCTGCATTTTGCGAGGCACTGGGCGTTCGTCATAGGATCGTTGACGTTGATCAGATGGCAATCAAGGGATTTGCGGACAATCCGCCCGATCGCTGCTATCACTGCAAAAAAGAACTGTTTTCATTATTCTTGAAAACTGCCGAAGCAGAAGGCTTTCCGATCCTCGTTGAGGGCACGAACGCCGACGACGCGCCGGGCGATCGACCCGGAATGCGTGCGCTGCGCGAGCTTCATATCAAAAGTCCCCTGCGCGACGCGAAGCTGACAAAGCAGGATATCCGCACGCTTTCAAACTCGATAGGCTTAAAGACGTGGGACAAACCGTCTTTCGCATGTCTTGCCACGCGCATCCCGTTTGGCGAAACGATCACCCCGCAAAAGCTTGCGCGCATCGAACAAGCGGAAACGCTCCTGTTCGAGAAGGGATTCCGGCAGGTACGCGTGCGCAGTCACGGCAATCTTGCACGCATCGAAGTGGAAACGCCGGATCTCGCACGCATCACCGAACAGGATCTGCGTCGGGAGATCGCCGAAAAGTTCACCGCACTCGGTTTCGACTACGTCACGCTTGATCTGAACGGATTCAGAAGCGGAAGCATGAACAAAACCATCCAATAAAAAAGAGCAGGAACGATCCTGCTCTTATATTATTGTATTTTTAATAGCCGCAGCACGTTATCCACCGTCTCACGGAGATTCTCCTCGCTGTAGCCCTTGCTGACCGAAAAGTCCTCCGGCAGTCTGCCGATCGGGAAAACTGCCGTTACCCCCGTGTCAAACACCTGCGGCAGATTCCGCTCCGCACCGCCGACGATCGCAACGACCGGAACGTCCTTCGCCTTGCAGCGCCTGGCGATACCGACGACCGCCTTTCCGCCGAGCGATTGACTGTCGAGCTTTCCCTCGCCGGTAATGACGAGATCGGCGTCCGACAGCAGAGAATCAAAACGCACAGTGTCGAGCACCGTTTCGATTCCGGATCGAAGCTCCGCACCGCAAAACGCCGACAAACCCGCGCCTAAACCGCCCGCAGCTCCTGCTCCGGGAAGAGCGGAAACGTCTCTGCCGCAATCGCGCGCGATGATCTTAGCGGCATGGCGCAATCCTGCATCGAGCAGAGAGACCGTTTCACTGTCGGCTCCCTTCTGGGGAGCAAAAACGTATGCAGCGCCTGTCTCGCCGTAAAGCGGGTTGTCGATGTCGCACATTGCGACGATACGCACGTCACCAGGCAAAGCACACGGTTCGATAGACGCAATCTCGCATAGCGTTCCACCCGTGGGCACGAACGCTTCGCCGTTTTCTTTGCGAAACACCGTTCCGAGCGCGGCAGCAGCGCCTGCGCCGCAGTCATTTGTCGCAGAGCCGCCGAGTCCGACGACAACCAATTTGCATCCCGCGTCGAGCGCTGCACGGATCAGCTGGCCGACGCCAAACGTCGTCGTGCGCATTGGATCGCGCGCTTCGCCCACGAGCGGCAGACCGGCGCACACCGCCGTCTCCACGACGGCTGTCCCGTCCGGCAAAACAGCGTACGAAGCTTGCATGTCCTCAAAAAACGGTCCCTTGACCGTAAGCGGGACGCGTCTGCCGACGAGCGACGCGAGAAAACAATCCATCGTTCCTTCGCCGCCGTCCGCAACAGGTATACATACCGTTTTGCAAGTCGGGAAATGCGATGCGATCCGCTCCGATACGATATCACAGATACGTGAGGATGAAAGCGTGCCTTTGAAGGAATCGGGGATCACAATAATCTTATTCATGGTCAACCTGCCCTTCATGAAAAATGCAGCCGGCTCCGGCGGAACCGACTGCTCTCGTTTGCCTTATTCGCCCAGAAGGCGGCGCAGCACTTCGGCGTACGCGTCCTCGACGCCGCCGAGATCTCTGCGGAAACGGTCCTTGTCAAGCTTCTCGTGCGTGTCGCTGTCCCAGAAACGGCAGGTATCGGGCGAGATTTCGTCCGCAAGAATGATCGTACCGTCGGACGTTCTGCCGAACTCGATCTTGAAGTCGACCAGCTCAATGTTCTTATCCTTGAGGTAATCAAGCAGGAACGCGTTGACGCGCAGTGCATAGTCCGCGATCGTGTCGAGCTCTTCCTTGGTGCAGATATCCATCGCCATGATGTGATATTCGTTGATCATCGGGTCGCCCAGATCGTCGTCCTTGTAGCAGTACTCGATCACAGGCAGCTTCATGGGCGTGCCCTCCGGAAGGCCCAGACGCTTGGAAAGAGAACCGGCGGCAATATTACGCACGATCACTTCCAGCGGAACGATCTTGACCTTTTTCACGAGCGTCTCGCGGTCGTTGAGCTCCTCGACGTAGTGCGTCGGGACGCCTTCCTTCTCGAGCATCTTCATGAAATGGTTCGACAGGCGGTTGTTCACAACGCCCTTGCCGGTGATGCTGCCCTTCTTCAGACCGTTGAACGCGGTAGCGTCGTCCTTGTAGGACACGATGTAGAGGTTCTCATCGTCGGTCTTGAATACTTTCTTGGCTTTGCCTTC
>CADAGA010000275.1 GCA_902787275.1 Oscillospiraceae bacterium
CGGTCGGTGATGATGCCCATGGCGGGATCGGTGACCGCGTCCCAGAGCGTCGCAAGCATGACGATCAGACCGGCCTGTGACAAAGACAGATTTTCGACGTCCGTCAGAAACGCCGAAAAATACAGACTGATCACGTAACCGCTGCCGCCGGAAAAGATGTTGATGAAGCTGTAGCCGAGCATCGGCAGGATCGCCTCTTTGAACGAGCCTTCCACGCCGATCGCTTTTTTGATCGCGTTGCCGACCTTTTCGCCACGACCCATTTTCTTCCCTCGCTCCCGTTTACAGATTTCGCATTGTTCAGTTCGTTCCGTTGTCGGCGCGGTACGCTTCCTGTGCCGCAAGAAGCACGCCGATCTTGCCGGAATGGTAGTTGAGACCTCCCTGCATCCATACCGCGAACGGCTCGCGAAGCGGCGCGTCCGCCGAAAGCTCGATCGAGCTGCCGAGGATAAACGCACCGGCCGCCATGATGACCTTGCTGTCGTAACCGGGCATATCCCACGGTTCGGGAACGGCGCCGGAATCGACCGGAGATCCGCTCTGCAGGCCGCGGCAGAACGCGACAAGCGTTTCCGGCCGGCGCAGCAGGATCGCCTGAATGATGTCACGGCGCGGCTCGTCGAACCTCGGCGTAACGTCATAGCCCATTTCCGACAGCAGCGCTGCGGCAAATACCGCCGTTTTGAGCGCTTCTCCCGTGACGTGCGGCGCATGGAACAGTCCCATAAACAGACCCCGGTTCATCCCGAGCGACGCACCGACCTCGGCGCCGAGTCCAGGCGACGTCATGCGGTATGCGCACAGCTCGACGAGATCGCGCCGTCCGGCGATATAGCCGCCGTTTTTGGCAAGTCCTCCTCCCGGATTCTTGATGAGCGAGCCGGCGATCAGGTCGGCGCCGACCGACAGCGGTTCCGCGCGTTCGACGAATTCGCCGTAGCAGTTGTCGACCATGACGAGCGCATCGCTGTTTTCGCGCGTCACGCGCACGATCTCGCCGATCTCGGAGACCGACAGACTCGGGCGCAGCGTATAACCGCGCGAGCGCTGGATATAAACGAGCTTGATCTTTTCTTTCCGCAGTGCGTCGCGGATCGCGTCGACGTCCGGCTTTCCGTCACGAAGCGCAACTTCACGGTATTCAACGCCGAAGTCCCGCAGCGAGCCGCGTCCCGCATCACAGTGCAGGCCGATGGTCGGCTGGATCGTATCGTACGGTTCCCCCGTCACAGACAGCATCACGTCGCCCGGGCGCAAAATCCCGAACAGCGCGACGGTCAGCGTGTGCGTACCGCACGCAAAGCTGTGCCGCACGAGCGCGCTTTCGGCACCCATCGACTGCGCAAATACCGCATCGAGCGTATCGCGACCAACGTCGCCGTAGCCGTAGCCGGTGCTTTCCGCGAAATGCGATTCACGCACGCCGTTATCGATGAACGCACGCAGCACCTTTTGCTGGTTATACTCGGTCATTTGCTCGATACCGGCAAAAACATGCGCCGCCTTTTCCGACGCTTTGTCCGAAAACGCTTCGATCTGCGGATCTATTCTGAAAAATGACATTGTGAGAATTCTCCGATCTTCTCAAAACCAAGTGATTTATAAAAACTGATGCGGTGCGCCTTGCAGAGGATCTCCGCGCGTTTGCCGCACTGCGCGAGACGCAACACGAGATCGCCGCCGATTCCTCTTCCGCGCGCAGAAGGATGTGTCGCGACAGCCCCGAGATAAACAGCGCTGCCGCTGTCGAACAGGACGGACGCCGTACCGACGGTCGTCTGCTCGCGCGATGCGAGCACGTTTGCCGTCCCTCTGCGCACACGCAGTGCGAGATCGCCGAGCCATACTTCATAAACGCCGAGCGCAAAGCCGCATTCAAGCAGCAGATCATAGACCTCCCGATAAGAAAACGCAGCGTCAAAAGGATCAACCGTCTTCGTTTTCGGAATGCGTTCAGAGCCAGAATACCACATTACCGATCCAGTATCCGATTCCGGTAAACCTATTGACTGCGCCGTTTCTCGCGCACACAGCAGCGAATCCATTCCGACAAAGCGAACGAATTCCGTCCATTCCGAAAGATCGGCTCCGGGCGTTACAGTAAGACACCCGTTTCCGAATGCCGAAGACAGCACGCCTGTACAAACACCGTCATCCGAAACCTGCGCGTAAAACGAAACACCGGGATATTCCGTGCCGTAAGTGCGAAAATATCCCCCAGTCCGCGTGCCGAACACGTCCCTGCCGCACAGTTCGTCGAGCTGCTTCGACCACGATTCGACGCGACGGATCATTGTGCCAGCTCCGCCGCGAGGCAAGAAGCGAGATCGCGCGTCGCGTCATAATCCTTTTCCATAATGACGCAGGACGGCGAATGTAGATACCGGCACGGCAAAGACAGCGCCTGCACCGCAACGCCGGCGCGCGTCTTAAAGATTACGCCTGCGTCGTTGCCGCCAGCGACCACCGTTTTCGGCTGCGCGGGGATACCATGCTCTTTTGCAACTGC
>CADAGA010000276.1 GCA_902787275.1 Oscillospiraceae bacterium
GGGCTTTTCTCCGCGTCTCGTTGCAGAATGGGAAGCGCATCTGGTGGATTCCATGCGCTTCGGCTGTTATGAAACGCAGATCGAGGACGCGCCCGACGTCGTGACGGTCACGGCAGACGGCAAGTTTTTGCCGCACAGTCATTTCTGGGGCTTCCTGACGACGATCCGGTACCGGATCACCGCCGGCGGAGAAACGGAAGTGTCCGTGGACATGAAGCCCTACGGAAACAATCTGCCGTCCGTGCTGCCCCGCATCGGCATGCTGTTCGTGCTGGACGGAGCCTATGCGAAATGCCGGTGGCTGGGACGCGGTCCGGACGAAAACTACCCGGACTGCAAGGCGCACACGCCCGTCGGTCTGTACGAAGCGGATATTGCGGATATGCACTTCCTCTATGACGTTCCGCAGGAAACGGGCAATCACGGCGACTGCCGCAGCGTCACGGTTTCCGGCGAAGGAAAATCGCTGACCGTGAAGGGCGCCTTCTCCTTCTCCTGTCATGATTTTTCGCTCGGTTCGCTCATCCGCGCGCGGCATGCGGACGAACTGGAGAAAAGCGAAAAACGGTATCTGTATATCGACCACAAGCACCGCGGGCTCGGTTCGAACTCCTGCGGACCGCAGCCGGAGGAGCCTTATGAGCTGCGGCCGGACGCGTTCAGCTGGAGTCTGCGTCTGCTCGCGGACGCCGCGCAGTAAGCGCTCGGCAGGAACAAGCGCATTCTTCGGGACAGAATCTGCAAAATAGATTTTTCGCAGCCTATGGAATGCAATCTTTGAATTTGGTGTGATGTTTACATGGAAAAAGTCGTTGTCGGAATGTCCGGAGGTGTGGACAGCGCGGCAGCCGCATATCTTCTGAAGAAAGCCGGATATGACGTGATCGGCGTCACGCTCCGCACGTGGCAGGCCGACGACGGCTCGGAAAGCCGCTGCTGTGATATTGACGACGCCAGAAGCACAGCACAGCAACTCGGCATCAGGTATGTTCCCGTCAACTGCACTGCGGATTTTCAGAGATTCGTAGTCGATCCGTTTGCAAAAGAGTATCTGCGCGGCAGGACGCCGAATCCGTGCATCATCTGCAACCGATGTGTGAAATGGGAAAAGCTCCTTTATTATGCGAGAGTCGTCGGGGCAGCCCATATCGCGACCGGACACTATGCGTCCGTGATCAAGCTGGATAACGGCAGATATACCGTGAAGCAGGCAGCCCATTCCGAAAAAGATCAGGCGTATATGCTGTACCGGCTGACGCAGGAGCAGCTCGCGGCAACGCTGATGCCGCTCGGCGATCTGTCCAAAGAGGAAGTCCGGCAGATCGCCGAAGACGCGGGACTGTCCGTCGCTTCCAAGCCGGATTCGCAGGAGGTCTGTTTCGTAACCGACGGCAGCTACGCGGATTATATTGAAAAAACGGCGGGAGACGATTTCCGGGGCGAGGGCTCGTTCGTCGATCCGTCCGGAAATATCCTCGGCAGGCACAAGGGAATCATTTATTATACCGTCGGTCAGCGCAAAGGACTCGGCATCGCGCTCGGGCATCCCGTTTACGTAAGCGAGATCCGCGCCGACAGCAACGAAGTGGTCTTGGGCAGCGAGCAGTCGCTGTATCACCGTTCGCTGCTGTGCAGCGACGTTCACTTTATGAGCATTCCCGATCTGAAAGAGGGAGATTCGCTCAAGTGTACGGTCAAGGTCCGCTATCGGCACGCAGGACAGTCTGCAGAGATCGCAGCGGCGGAGAATGGCACGGTAAAGGTAACTTTTGACGAACCTGTCCGCGCCGCGACGCCCGGACAGTCAGCGGTATTCTATGACGACGCCGGATGTGTTGTCGGCGGCGGCATTATTTCGCAGGTTTTATAATTCCGGAGCATTTTTGAGAAACAGAGAGAACTGACATGAACGAGTACGTCATCCGTGAAACCGAAGACTTTTTGGCGCTTTCTACGCTGTTCCATGACAGCGGCATGGGGGTCAGGATCGAGGATCGAATGCCGGAACGCATTCTGAAAATGTGGCGCATGGACGATGTGCGAACCGGCGAACTGATAGCTGCCGCAACGCTGGAAGTGCGCGACGGCGTCTATTCATTAGGCGATATCGCCGTGCGTGAAGATGTGCGGCATAAAGGGTACGGACTGGTCATGCAGCGCGTTGTATTCCGTGAGGCACGATCCTGCGGCATCAAGGAACTGTGGGCATGCGCCAAGGAGCCGGCGTATTATCTGCACAGCGGGTGGCAAAAAATGATTTGGGATGCGTCGCCGAGGATCGCCGTTTACTGCGATTCATGCGGCAGGCGCAGCAAGGACTGTCACCCCGAGATCATGAAGTATACCTTGTCGGAGCAAGGAGAAGGCTGAATCGGGATTTGTCGCCCTCTCAGTCAGCTTCGCTGACAGCTCTCCCAGAGGGAGAGCCAAGGCCATCAGGAACGTTTCTGCTTCATGTTCTTGCCTC
>CADAGA010000277.1 GCA_902787275.1 Oscillospiraceae bacterium
GCAAAGGAAAACGGCGTATTCCTGATGGAGGCCATGTGGGCGCGCCTCGTGCCGGGAACCCTGAAAATGCTGGAGCTGGTGCAAAACGGCGTGCTCGGCGACGTGCGGGGCGTGGAAGGCAAATTCTGCTACACGATGGACGAGGACGAGATGGATCACCACGTGTTTCGCCCGGAGCACGGCGGCGGCGCACTGCTGGACGTCGGCGTGTACGGTCTGCATTTCGCGCGGTGGTATCTCGGACGCGACGTCCGCACGACTGACGCGCGCGCAGCGCTTTTCGGCGGCGTGGACGCGCACACGTGCCTGCTCATGCAGTATGCAGACGGCGCGATCGCCGAACTGTCCGCGGCGATCCTGCTGCGCAAGCCGAACGAAGGATCTATCTACGGCAGCAAAGGGTATGCGTATCTGCCGCGGTTTTATGCGCCGCAGCGGATCGAACTGCATCTGCACGGAAAGGACGCGCAGACGATCCAAACGCCGTATGCCGGCAACGGATTTGAGGAGCAGATCGCGCATTTTCGCGACTGCGTGCAGCAGGGACGTGGGGAAAGCCCCGTCGTGACGCCGGCAGATACGCTGTTCGTGCTGCGGCAGATGGATGCGATCCGGAAAAAGATCGGCGTCCGCTATCCGCAGGACGGCACGGCGGAATGAACGAAAAAAAGAGATTCTCATGAGAATCGCACGCTCGCGATTCGCGGAGAATCTCTTCTTCTTTTGTTGCGGTATGGGATCTTACCGGACGATCGCCCTGTAGGCAACGTCCACGACCTTATCGGGCAGCAGCTCCAGCGTCATCAGCAGCTTTCCGGTACAGACCTTGTATTTGGTGCGGGGCAGCTTCGCGGTGAGCGCGAGAAGCAGCTTTTTGGCGAGCTTTTTCGGATCGTGATCGAGCCCCAGCTCCATCGTCATCATCGGTTTCATGGTCGTCAGAATGTTGCGGAAATAGTTCGTGCTCTCGATCGCGGCGTCGAAATCCCGGTAGATCTTATTGGTCAGCTGCGTCTTGAACGAACCGGGCTGCAGCTTGATCACCGGAATGTCCAGATACATCAGCTCCCGGCGCAGCGAATCGTTGTACGCTTCAACCGCGTACTTCGTCATCGTGTACGGTCCGTTGAAGGGCTGCGGCGTCATCCAGCCGCTCTCGGACGAACAGTTGACGATGCGGCCGTGACCGATGCGGATCATCTCGAAGAAACGCTTGTTGACGCGCACCATGCCCATCACGTTGACGTTCAGCATCTTTTCGATCTCCTGCACGCAGTTGCCCTCCACGAGGGAGGTGAACGTGTGGATGCCCGCAAAGTTCACGACGGCGTCCAGCGTGTACGTATGGCTGCGCACGGTCCTGTAGACGTTTTCGATGCTTTCCTCGCTCGTCACGTCCAGCTCCACGGGGATCACGTTCGGCAGCTTGCCGAGCTGTGCGAGCTTTTCCTTGTTGGTGCCGCCGGCAAAAACGGTCCAATCGCCCGTTTTGACGATCTCCTCAATGCAGCATCTGCCCAGATCTCCGGTCGCGCCGGTAAACAGTACGTACTTCATCTCAAACGGCTCCCTCCAGTTTTTTCTTGTGCCAGAGCACGGTATCGCGGATGGTGTCCTCCACCGGGCGCGGCAGGAAACCGATCTCTTTCTTTGCCTTCTCGTTGCTGAAATTGCAGTTTTCCTCCAGCTTGCTGAGCGAGAAGCTGTTGAGCATAGGCGGCAGATGGGCGAGATCCATCGCCTTGGAGATCACGGGAACGAAGGGCTTGACCAGCCCCTTCGAGATCTTGAGCTTCGGCTTTTTTCTGCCGAGCGTATCGGCCATGAAGCCCATCAGCTCATCCACAGTCACCTTGTGTCCGCCGAGGATGTAGCATTCTCCGCTGCGGCCGGTGTCCACCGCGTTGCGCATGGCGATGGCCATATCGCGCGCGTCCACGAAGTTGTACGCGCCGAAGTTCATGGAGACAGGGAACAGACCCTTGATGAACAGATCCACCATAGCGCCGATGCTCGAACCCATATAGTCGTCCGGACCGATCACGCCGGTGGGCTGCACGCAGCAGACCTTCAGGTCGTCTTTGGCGTCGAGCACGATCTGCGTCGCAAGCGCCTTCGTGATGGCGTAGGGCGAATGAAGCCCGACCTCGCTGTACGCGCTGCGCTCGCTGATGACGCCCTCGCAGAATTTGTCCGGATACGCGTCGATGGAGGAGACGTAGATCAGGTTTTTCACGCCCGACCGTTTGCAGCATTCCACCACGTTCTTGGTGCCGCCGACGTTCACGTTCCACATCAGCTTTTCCTTTTTGCCGGAAATATCCACCACGCCGGCGATATGGTACACCGTTTCGGCGTTTTCAAAGGCGGCGTCCAGATCGTCGGGATTGCAGATGTTGCCGATGATCTTTTC
>CADAGA010000278.1 GCA_902787275.1 Oscillospiraceae bacterium
GCATATAAGCCGTCATCTGCGCGAGCACGTCGTCGCGCAGGATCACGTCGGGATTGATGACCGCGTGGAACTCGCTCGTCAGGCGGTCGAGCACGCTGTCGTGCCCCGCGCTGAAGCCGTCGTTGGTCACGCGTTCGATCACCTCCACCCGGTCGTCGCCGCCGAACTTTTCACGGATGAACTGCGGCGTTCCGTCGGTGGACGCGTTGTCTACGATATACAGCTTGAAATCCACGCCGCGCGTACAGTCGAGCAGCGTCGAAAGCGTCTTGTCGATCGTGCGCATGTTGTTATACGTCACGATGCAGCCGGAAACCTTACACCCAGCCATAATACACCCCAAAAAACGTCAGAAATCCATTTTAAACCAGCGCACGAAGGAGCGACCGTCGCCAGCGCAGCTTTTGCGAAAGCGAAGTTTTGCCGCCGGTCACGTTGCCGCCGTGCTGCCGGTACAGCAGATACGCCGTCGGCAGGAAGCAGACGCGGCCGGTCCTTTCCGCCGTCAGCCCGAGCCACTGGTCGTGCATCGGCAGATCGGGCGGGAACGGCAGCGCACGCTCGAGCACGGGACGCGTCAGCGCCATGCAGCAGCCCATGTAGCCGTTGCGCAGGAAATTGTGCAGAAAGCCGGGCCGGCTGTGCCGCGTCGCAAAAAACGACGGTGCGAGCTCGTGCAGCGATTCGTCCACGATCCGCGCGTCGTGCACCACGAGGCACGCGCCGCGCTCGATCTCGCGCAGCACCGCCTCCACCTTGCCGCTCAGCCAGACGTCGTCCTGATCGCTCAGGAACAGCACGTCGCCCGACGCCGCGGACAGCACGCGCTCGAAATTCCGCACGACGCCCTTTCCCTCGCCGCACAAATACCGCACGCGCGCATCCTCCTGCGCGATCGACCGCACGATCCGTTCGGTCTCGCCGCCGGGCGCATCGTCGGACACCAGCAGCTCGTCCCCCGCACGAAGCTCAGAGAGGATCGAGCGCATCTGTTCTTCGATATAGCGTTCCCCGCGGTAGGCCGCCATACATACCGATACTTTCATTTGGTTTACTCCACTGGATAAAATGCCGATACAGTGTGTATCATAGCAGATTTTTCCGCCATTGACAAGCCTATTTTTTCCAAAACGGGAAGCTGTAACCGTTTTTTAACCTTTTTGAATGAACAAACACTTTCCGGAACGCATTCCGAAAAGTGTTCAAAAAGCGGATATTTAGGGGTTAAAATGCGAAAAATCAGTCGTTCGGGATGTACTTTTCGACAAGCTTGTGCACGGTGCAGTCGATCGAATGGAGCGCCTGCGGAACATGCAGCAGATCGAACAGCAGAATGCGCACGCGGTCGAGCAGAATTGAAGCCGCAACGAACGCCAGCGAAAAGCCGACGACTGTGCCGACAAGCACATACGGCGAAGCGGACGCCAGATAAGCCATTTTTCCTTTGATCAGATTCTGGTAAACCAAGTCGTTTGCGTTGAACAGATACACGGCGAAGACACACGGCGCGACGAACGTTGCGAAGCGCTTCAGACGTTTGCCGCAGCACAGTCTCGCAAATCCGATCACATACAGAACAGATGCCGTAAGAATTGTCGGAGACGTGTAGGAAAGCAGCGTCTTGCGTCCGATTCCAACGCCAACCACGGAAATCTCAAATCCGAACATCGACCACAGCCATGTGACGATCAGCAATGCAGCGATCCAGGCAAAAATTATCCAAGTGCGAAGCTTTTTGCCGATCTCACACTTCTTCAGAATGCCGCCCATGATATACAGCAGAATCAGCCAGATCGTCGTATACCCCGCTTCCAGCTTGAACCGGTCGACAACGCAGGTATAGACCGAAAACGCTGCGAGCATCGCGACGAAAACAACGCGCAGCGTCCGCTTCGGCGTATGCCGCAGTCCGGCATTCAGCAGCGGCATCACAAGAAACAGTCCGACGTACGCGGTATAATACCAGTATAAATCGCTTGTAATCGGGATAAACGGCGTAAAAAAGTCTTTCCGCGAGACCAGCTCCGGACGCAGAACCAAAAACACTGCCGCCGCAAACAAGCCGCACGTCACAACCTGCAAATAGAGCTGCAGCATCGGCGTGATGCGAACCGGTTTTTTCTTGTCCGTATAGCCCACATAGCCGCTGATAAGCGCAAAAAGATCCACGCTCGTCATCGTGATCGCCTGGATCAGTACGGCAAGCATATTATCGCCGGTCAGCAGGAATACTGCGGCGAGCATAACTACAATCTCTACGCCGACCCGACGAACTTCATCAAGGACAACGAGGCGGAGTTTGACTACATCAAGGAGCAGACCGGCAAGATGCCTGCCGTGCGCGGCATTGATTTCCTTGCCTACCGCACCGGCTCCGACTGGGATGACCATGCCGCCGAGCGTGC
>CADAGA010000279.1:0-2404 GCA_902787275.1 Oscillospiraceae bacterium
TAGGGGATATTATTTCTTGTCGATTCAGCTTCCGTATATGAACGTCCGGATCGTTTCGATGTTCTTGTCAAAATCCACCGCCAGCACCATCATGCCGGAGACGGTTTCGTCCCACCAGGAGCCGTCCGCGGGGATCTGCTGCTGCGTCGTACCGTTTCCGAGACAGGGCAGGATCTTCATGCCGAGCCCGAGCAGCTCCTTCTGCGGGATCGAGCTTTCCACCGCGCCCAGAACGGAACGCGCCAGCTTCAGCAATTTGAACGGACCGGCGGATTTTGCCTTCCGGAAAATCAGGGACAGAACCTCCCGCTGCCGGGCGGTCCGCTGAAAATCCGACTGCCCCTTGCGGATCCGGCAGTACTGCAGCGCCTGATCGCCGTTGAGATGGATATCCTTCCCGGGCTGGATCTTGACGCCCTCGATCGCAAGCGCAGCACTTTCCACGTCGTCGATCTCCGGCACGGTCACGCCGTCAAGGCCGTCCACAAGCAGACGGAAGATATCATATCCGATTTTGATATAACCGTCGATGCGGATCCTGAAATTGCTCTCGATCGTATCCACGGTCAGCCCGGGCCCCTCGTAAGCGCAGGCGTGGGTCAGCTTCGTAAAGCCATAGCCGGGCACGTCCACGTACATGTCTCGCATGAAGGAGGTCAGTTTCAGGGTATTGTGTTTTTTGTCGATTGAAAGCAGGATCATGGAGTCGGATCGCGTGGAGGCCTCCGCGTCCGCCGTGTCGATCCCGATCAGCAGAATATTCGTCACGTCGTCCGTGTGCATCAACCCTGTCGGGTCCGTTTTGTGTACGAGCGTGACGCTCTCATACTCCTTCGTGACGTAGGCGTAAGCCCAGTACGCGGCGCCTGCGGCAAGCAGGGCAAGCACAAGGAGTACGCAAAGCAGTTTTCGCAGAATATGCTTCTTTTCCTTTGCCATTTGTTCGGTCTCTTCCTTTCCCGATTTCTCATTTTATATGAACCTGCACAAAAAAACAAGTCCCAATTTGTAAAAATCATTAGATTGTCTATCAAAATTTATTTAAAATATCTTGAAATTTCCGCAACATTTTACTATAATGTATTCCATAATCACGAAATATGCGGAGTTGGATCATGTTAGGTAAAATGGTTAGAGTGAAAGTGACCAAACCGTGCAATTATTTCGATCACCGCAGTGGGATCCGCTATCTCATCAACTACGGTATTGCCGAGGTGCAGGGCGAACGTCGTGCGTTCGTGCTCGGTGCTTATATCCTCGGCGTCAGTCACCCGGTCAGAGTGTTTGAAGGAAAAATAATTGCCATCCTGCATTACAAGGCGGAACGCAGGATGATTCTGGTTGTCGCACCCAAAAATATGCGAAGGATCAATTATGAGATCAGCGACGTGCTGGCCTTCGCAGAGGATCCGGAACAATATACGATAGAATGCCTGTATGAGCATTCATGCGGCGCGGTGGTCTTCCGGAAGATCTTTTCGGAATACCGTTTCCTTCTGATTAAGAATAAGCGTTCCAGCAACTGGGGCTTCCCGAAGGGTCACATGGAGCGAGGCGAAACGATGGAGGATACGGCAAAGCGCGAGGTATTGGAGGAGACCGGGATACATATAGATATCCTGGATGACTTTTGTTACGAATCCCGCTATAAGATCGGCAACAAGATCGAAAAGCGGGTGGACGTCTTTCTGGCGACCACGACGGATACCCAGACCGTCATTCAAAAGGAAGAGGTCGACGATTATATCTGGCTCAAATACGACGCGGCCATGCAGACGCTCAAGTTCGACAACGACAAGGAGATCCTTGAGCAGGCGCACGCGCATATGCTTTCGGTTCTGAGTACGGATGAAGGAGAAGAGAACGCAACATGACGGAACAGATCGCCCAATGGTTCGCAGGTCTCTCGCAGGGGAGCCGCCTGTTTGATTATCTGATTACTTTTATCGTATCCTGTCTGCCGATCCTCGAATGCAGGGGCGGCATGATCGTTGCCGGGCTGCGGAACGTTCCGGCGTGGCAGGCGTTTGTGATCTGCTATATCGGCAACATTCTGCCGATCCCGTTTATTCTGCTGTTTATCAAAAAAATCTTCGCTTTTATGAAAAAACATAATATTCTCAAGGGCTTCATCGAGAAGCTGGAGGGGAAAACGGCGAAGAATCAGGAAAAGGTGCTGCGCTATAAGCAGTGGGGGCTGCTCGCTTTCGTTGCGATCCCGCTTCCCGGCACGGGCGGCTGGACCGGCTCCCTGTTCGCGGCGCTGCTGAACATCGATTTCAAAAAGGCGTTTCCCATTATTGCGCTGGGCGTTCTGATCGCGGAGATCATTATGTTTGTGCTGGTTTATGTGATCGGCGGCACGTTCGCGCAGTATTTCCTGGGGTCCGAGGCAACGACGGCT
>CADAGA010000279.1:2447-3803 GCA_902787275.1 Oscillospiraceae bacterium
GGTGAGACTCTATGAGTGATCCATCCAATAATCCACAGACCGGCGGCATCGCTTTCGGCGGCGGCGCGGGCAATGATTTTGTCCGGGAGTTTGAAGAAGCGCGCGACTCGGCGCTGGAATCCGGCAATACGGACGGCATGATCCGGGAGGAGATCCTCTCGATCCGTCCGCACGGCACGGAGGAAAAGGCAGAGACGTTTACTCTGCCGGACTTCGATCCGGACATGGAGTGGAATGAGCCGCAGCCTGCTGAAGACGTTCCGATGAACAACCCGTCCGCGAAGCAGGATAATACCGAGCGCCCGTACACGGGCTTCCGTCTGCCGGAGGATATCGTGTCCTACGCTTTCCTCGGCGCGTCTGCCGCCCGTGCGGAATCGTTCGATTCCCCCGCGTCCCCAGTCGTTCCGGATATCCCGTCGGACGGGGATTTCCTGTTCGAGCCCGCGCCGGAGGAACCGGAGAACGAGTTGTTCGACGACGAGGACGAGGAGGAAGACGAGAAACCGCACGGCTTCAAAGGACTGTTTTCCGAAAACGCGTTCCTGACCACGACGACGCTGATCCTCGGCGGGATCTGCGTTGCGTTCACCGTCGTGTTCGCGATTACGCTGTTCATGCGGGATATGATGTTCTCAAACGTGCTCGCGCTTCCCATTACGGGCATGAACGTGACGTATACGTTCAAATCCGCGCTGATGCCGCTTCTCAAAGTTCTTTTATATCTGGTCCCGTTCGCGGCGATCTTTTTCGGCGCGGCTCTGATCGTGACGGACAGGCTGGGGCAGCATTACGGTAAAAAAATGCTGGTGGTGATCGTCATTCTGCTGCTGATCGCGGTCGGCTGCACGGCGTTCGATATGTCCTATTCGCATCTTTTGTTCTGAAATCACTTGACAAAAGTCAAAAAAACATTATAATATACCATATCAAAAGCCAATGACGGGAAAGAGTAGACGCTGCGGCGTGTGCAGAGAGCGGCCGGTGGGTGCAAGACCGCGGCAAAGCGCGTTGAATACGTCCCCGAGGCGCGCACCGAACCCTTGGGGCAGTAGGCTGCGACGGCAGGCGACCGTTATCTCTCGCCGGAGTCATTGACTCGCTGAGGGCGTTTTCGTGAGAAAACGCCGAAAAAAGGTGGTAACACGGGTCACGCCCGTCCTTTTATGAAAAAAGGACGGCGTGTTTTTTTTGTCGTCCGAGCAAACAGGAGGAAAAGAAATGGAAATCTATGAAGAACTCAAACGGCGCGGTCTGATCGCGCAGGTCACGAACGAAGAGGAGATCCGGGAGATGGTCAACGCCGGCAAGGCGACCTTCTATCTCGGCTTCGACTGCACGGCGGATTCCCTGACC
>CADAGA010000280.1 GCA_902787275.1 Oscillospiraceae bacterium
TATATCGACCGCGTCGTCTTTGCGGCGGCCGCCGTGGACGGCTCGTACCTGCTGAGCAGTCTGATGAACGCCGATCTCATTTTCGACGATCCGCGCCTGTTCACGTCCATGCTGCCCGATCTGATGACGATCGTCGGCAGCGAATACGTCTGGCTGGGGTATCTGCTGAACGTCGTGATCCGCTTCATCCCGCAGAAGTTCCTCTCCGGCTATCTGTCGGACGTCGCGTACGAGGGCATCCACCGCGTGCTCGGCAAGCTGCTGTACAACTGCCCGTCCATGTGGGCGCTCGTGCCGAGCGCGGAGTATCCCGCGATGGCGGACGAGCTGATCAAAAGCGACGTCCTGCGCGCAAAGACCGACCGCTACTACAACATCCAGAAGAACGCCGCGAACACCATCCGGCATCTGACCGAGGAAGGCATGGACATCTTCGTCATCTGCGGCTACGATCTGCCCCTGCCGTCGATCCTCTCCTGCTACGCCTACAGCTCGGACAACATCATCCAGGCCGCGTCCACGTCCATCGGCGGCACGATCGCGCCTTACGGCGAGGAGCTTCCCGCGGACTATACGCCCGCGATCGACGAGAGCTATCTTTCGCCCGACCGCAGAGTGGACGCCGGCACCTGCGCGCTGCCCGACCGCACGTGGTTCGTCAAGGGGCAGAGCCATCTGACGCTGCAGGCTGCGCTGCACGACACGATCGAACTGTGCATCCAGCTCGCGATCAACAAGGACATCACCGACGCGCGGCAGCACAACGGCGGCTACAAGCAGTTCAACGGCTACCGCTACACCAAGAAGCTGCAGGAGCTGATGCGCGACTACGACAACCTCACCGAGGAGCAGCTCTCCAAGCTCTCCGCGTCCAAGCGCAAGGCGCTCGAAACGGCGTACGCGAACGGACAGGCGGAGCTGGACAAGACGGACTGGGACGGCGACGGGATGCTCGCAGCCGAAAAAGCCATGTACACCGCGATGTACAACGCAAAGCTGCTGTGGAACCAGAAGAACGCCGACTCCCCCTTCAAGCGTTACGAATTCCCGAAGATCGCGGAAAAGGTCACCCGCGCGTGGAGCGACGTCACCTTCAAGCTGTTCGGTGCGCGCGACTTCGTGCCGTTCGTATAATTCATTCGCGTTTTTTATACTCGATCTTTCCGTAGAGCAATCTGCGCTCGAGCTCCTCGACGTCGTACGACGCCGGCGGTTCGGGCGCTTCTTTTTTGAGCGGGAACACCCCCGCCCAGCCGTTGAGGATCGACTGCTCGAGGATCGCCCTCTGCGCGTCCGGACGGCCGGGCGCAAGCGCTTCGAGCGCGCGCAGCACGAGGGGCTTTGCCGACGCAGTCAGGGGTCTGCGCATCTTTTTCCGCATTTCGACGTACGCGTCAAACGCCTCGGACAAGGGCGCGGGAACGCCCTTGTATTCTTCTCTCGTCTTTTCTTTTTCTTTTCTTGTATCAGATGTATGCGTTTCGGAAGGATTCTCCGGAGCATTCGGGAAGGATTCTACGGAGGATTCTCCGGAGGATTCTACGGAATCATTCCGGGGAAACCATACCATACGGTACCGCGACGGCTGCCCTTTTTTGCCTTTTTCGTAGACGAGCAGTCCCGCTTCGCAGAGCTTGTCCCGCGCCAGAAGCGCCGTCTTGTCGCATTTGGCGCCGACCAGCGTCATCAGCCGGAGCGTGTCGATGCACAGCCACGTCTCCCAGCCGTTCCTGTTGCACAGGTCGATCAGCCGGAACCACAGGATCTGCGCGTTCAGCGGCAGATAATGCGTCTCGGTGTAGCGGTGAAAAGCGTTGATCTGCGAGATATACTGCGGACGGTTTTCTTTACACATTCAAAACACTCCCTTCACCTATAGCGAAAAAAACGCCCGCGGTTGCTCGCAAACGGACAATTCTACGGACGATCCTACGGAAAATTTACGGAAAATTCACAAAAACCCGCGCTCGTCGGGAAAGCGCGGAGCGTGTGACGCGAAAGCCGGGATTCCGCGTCCGCCGAAGGGGCGCCGGCGCAGTCTTCCGACCCGATAAATCCACCGAAAAAAATGCGTTTTCCCCTTGTTCTGACGGTGCGGATGTGCTATACTTTTTTGTAGACTATTTTGAACAAAAACGAGGTAAACGAACATGCTTCTCAACAAAACCGTACACATCCCAGATCTCGGCGACGTCACGCCCGACAGCGGCTTCCACGTGCTCGAGGCGACCGAGGACGGCCGCTTCACCGTCGGCAGAAACGGCGTATGCGACATCCTCGCCACCGGCGACAAAAAGGTCGAGTTCGTCTCCTTCGGCGACAGCGCGCTCGCGTGCGTCAAGTCGGCGATCGCCTTCCCGACCTACTACCCCGTCCTGCCCGTCAAGACGGAATATCCCGTCC
>CADAGA010000281.1 GCA_902787275.1 Oscillospiraceae bacterium
TAAACGCGCTCTTCCTGCGCATCCGTATACTTCACGGCCGTGAAGTTGCTGCCGTCGATCACCATTCCGACGTCTTTCTTTGCGCCCTTGATCTTGAGCAGTTCCGCCGCAGCCGCGTCGACGTCAGCCTGTTTCCCTGCTTCGGCAGAAACCTTGATCTCGACCTCGGCGGTCTTGCCCTCCTCGATCTTCGGTGCGCTCGGGATATCGAACAGGCGGATGCGCATGCTGTCGCCGGTGTATTCCATCTTGCACCAGTGCTCAGGGATATAGACGTAGAACGCGCTCTTCTCGCCGATGCGGCCGACTTCCGGCTCCGTCACGGCGGGATCGGTCGTGATCTCAGTCTCCGTCTCCGTCTCGGACGTTGTTTCGGCTTTCGGCGCGGGTTTGGCTCCGCAGGCTGCGAATGAAGCCGCCAGCGCTGCGATCAGTAGAACAGCTAATACTTTTTTCATGGTTGTGTCTCCTTTGTGCAGTGTTGCCTTACGGCATATACGGCGAGCTGCCCGAAGCGGCCTCCGGCATGATATACGGGCGGATGAATGCGATCGTGAAATCCACGCCCCAGTCTCCGCGCGCATCCCGCCACTTGTCGGAATGCGGTTCGATGGACAGCATGCCGTCATAGCCCTTCGTATACAGCAGATTCATCACGGGACCCCAGTGCACGTCGTCCAGACCTGCGGGCGGGTCGTCGTAATGCTCGCCGGCAATATAGCTCGAGCCCTTGACGTGGAAATGATAAATGCGATCGCCCCAGTCAAGCATCTCCTTGAGATAATCGCCGCGGCGGCCGATGCAGTGCGACGAGTCGTACTTGATGACGAGCTTCGGCAGATCGGTGTGGATCACGCGCCACGTATCGGGCGAAACAACGAAATTGTCCCAATCGCAGTTGAACACGGCGATCTTGACGTTTTTACCCTCGGCATAGTCCAGCAGACGCGAGAAATAATCCTTTGCGATGCGGCAGTTCTCCGCGAACGACAGGCCCTCCGTCCAGTTGCAGCCGCAGTTGAACACGGGACAGCCGAGCGCGGACGCGGCGTCGATCAGATTCTTGTCATCCTGCAGCGCGGACGGAATGATCTTGCCGTCCGCATCGATGCGGCGAAAGCCCCAGCGGCCGATTGAACCGACCACGACGCCGTACTGCGCGATGTACTGCTTGAGCTGCGGCACTTTCGAGGCAAACTCGACCGTATCGTAGTTGCCGTTGACGCAGTACTCGACTGCCTGCAGACCCTTGGACGCGGCATAGCGGAAGCCGTCCTCCGTCCAATCCTGAATGATACCCAGTTTCATAAGCATTACTCCTTTTCGGATGATCCGATACTTAGAGATACTTAGAAAGATATACTGAAAACGGAGCTGCAAAACAGCTCCGCAATCGTTAAGAAAACGTTTTCACAACGGCGACGATCAGCAGAACGAGCGCATAGATCATGTCGCCGAACTTGTAAAGACCACTCGCTTTGAAATGCTTGAAGTAGTCCACGGCGTCGCCGAAGATGCCCTTGATCCTGCTCCAGACCGCACCGAAGTCCATTTGACCTGCTCCTTATTTTTCGCCCAGCAGCTTTGCCAGCTCGTCCATGAACGTGTTGATGTCCTTGAACTGGCGGTAAACGGAGGCGAAGCGGACGTACGCGACCTCGTCGATATCCTTGAGCGCGTCCATCGCAAGCTGTCCGATGTAGCTCTCTGGACTTGTCCTTCTTGACCACGATGACCGGGACGCTCTCGATCACTTCGTAAGTCGTGAAGCGCTTGCCGCAGCTGATGCACTCTCTGCGGCGGCGGATGCGCTCGCCCTCATCCGTGGGGCGGGAATCGATCACTTTGCTTTCCTCGTAACCGCAATAGGGACACTTCACACGTCTTCACCTCTCTCGATTTGTTCTATTATTGTATCATGGATTCTGTTTTATTGCAATCCTTTTTTCGGCATTTTCAATCAAAAATTTGAGAATTCGGAAAGTTTTTCGGCGCTTTTCGGCAATTCAGACGGGTCATCATAGCACCAACGGTACAATTCCAGCACGCCGTCGCCCTGAAATCCGCCGTCGCGCAGCGTCCGGAACAGCGCCGGAAAATCGAACGATCCCTCCCCGACCGGCAGGCAGTCGCCCTTTTCCCCATGGTCGCTCAGATGCAGATGCACGATCTGCGGCGCAAATCGGCGCGCAAGGATAAGCGGGTCGACGCCGCTGCGCACTGCCTGCTTGACGTCGAGCGTCATGGCGAACCGGTCGCCGAGCTGTCGGTGCATGCGCATGAGGAAATCCGGGTCCTGACCGCGGAAACGCACGACGTTTTCCTGCGTCAGCGTCGCGCCCATCTTTTCGGTCATCTCCGCTAAAATGCCGAACCGCTCGATATATTCCTCCTCCGGAATGTGAAACGGCTCTTTTTCGCCGTGCAGGATCAGCGTCCTGCTGCCCAGCGTGAGCGCCGTTTCACACAGCTGTCTCAGGAACTCCGTGCCGTCGAGGAACCGCCTGCGGTAGGTGTCGAACAGCAGGCGCGACTCCGCAAACGTGAAATACGGATGCACCGCCTGCACGTGAAGGCCGTAATGCGCCTGTATCGCAAGCAGCTCGCGCAGCAGCGGACCGTTCGTCTCGCACTGCGCGTTAAAGAAGATCTCCGTTTCGCGCACGCCGGATTCGCCCAGCGTGCGGAACGCCTGTTCCGTCAGCATGGGGTATAGACAAGACGTCGATACGCCGATCCGCATGGAAACGATCTCCTCTCTTTCCAGATGGTTTGCATTGCGCGATCGCCGTGCGCATGCTACAATGCAGACGGTGATGCACATGAAATGGATACATACGGCTGTCGAAACCGTCCGGGATCTTTCGCCCGTCACGCAGAATCTGCTGATCTTCTGCGTACGGTATATGCTGCTGATCCTCTTTTTCGCCGCGGCATGCCGCGTCTGCGCGGGCGGCCTGCTCGGCTATTACACGGCGCGCGCACTGGCAGCCGATCTGTTCGCGTCGATCCGACCGTGCGTCGGCGTCACGGCGCTCGGTACGCTGCTGATCGAAGGACTACGCGTCCGCTAAAAACGCGTCCAGCAGTCCCGCGCCGTCGCCGCCCGCAGGAAAAACGGGTACGCCGAGCGCGTCGGAAAGATCCTGCGGCGTCATATCGTCCAGAAAGACCTCTTCGCCTTGACGCAGCGCGGACGCCGGAAACAGCAGCGCGTCGCCGAGCTGCAGATCCTTCGTCTGTTCGAGGATGTCCCTGCCGGTCAAAAGACCGGATACCGTGATCTCGCTGCCGAAAAAGCGGTTTTCGATCGGAACGACCTGCACGTGCAAACCGTCGAACTTTTCTTCCGCCATGCGTGCGAACGATTCGATCAGCGGGAACACCGCCTTGCCCGTCACGGCTGTAACGCGCCGCGCGCATGGCCGCGGCGGCTCGTCCGCGAGCGCGTTTGCAAACTCCTCGCGCAGCAGCGCCCACATTCCCACGCCGTTCTCCAGCTGCGGGAACTCGCCGTAGTAGGACGCGTCGGGGATCGGCCGTTCGGCCTTGAGATAAAACTCATCGGCGGCGAACGCCAGTCTGGCGATCCCTGCCTTTTCATTTTCGGCATTGAAGCTGTCGATGGTGTCGATCACCGCGGCAGCTTCTTTCTTTGTATAACCGCGCAGCGGGTACAGTCCGTCGCGGTGCGCCGTCAGTCCGACCGGTACGGCAGCGATGCTTTGCAGCGCGGGAAGCAGCTCGCGCAGCTTCTCAAGGCTGAACCGCAGCTGTGCGCCGTCGTTGATCCCGGGGCAGAGCACGAGCTGCGTATTCAGACGCAGTCCCGCGTCCGCGAACCGCCGCAGAAACGACAGGCATTCCCCCGCCCTGCGGTTGCCCATCATCCGGCAGCGCAGCTCCGGGTCCATCGTGTGTACCGAGACGTTGATGGGGCTGATGTGCATGTCGATGATGCGCTGCACCTCGCGCTCGGACAAGTTCGTCATCGTGATATAGTTGCCGAACAGGAACGACAGCCGCGCGTCGTCGTCCTTGAAATACAGGCTGTCGCGCAT
>CADAGA010000282.1 GCA_902787275.1 Oscillospiraceae bacterium
CTGAGGATGAAACGGTCTCTGTCCGGCCAGTTCGGCTCGTCCTTGCGGATGTGCAGATACTTGTGGTACAGCACCGTGAAAATATCCATGGAGCTCATACCGCCGCCGATATGGCCGCTGCCCGCCCAGTACGTCGTATCCAGGCAGAGGTTGCGCAGCTCATTCGCCTTCTTTTCCAGCGCGAGCCATTCGCTCTTTGTTAATGCCATCTTTCGTTCACCCTTTCTTTTATCCGAGCTCCGGATGGTTGGCCTTGACTGCCTTGAACGCGTCTTCCGCGATCTCGACCGTCGTCTTGATATCCTCATCCGTCAGTGCAGCGTTGATGAAATGATTGTGATGCGATGCAAAGAACACGCCTCTGGATACGCACTCCGCGATCCATTCCTGGTGCAGGTACAGCGAATCATCGTTCGCGATGCGCAGGTAGAACAGCGACGGCATTCCGGACGCCACAAGATCGAAGCCGTGCTCTTTACCGGCAACCTTCAAGCCGTTGATCAGCTTGGTACCGAGCGTATCGAACAACTGCGGCGTGTTGAGCTTCTTCATCTTTTCGATGTTGGCAATACAGGCCGCGAACGGGACGGACGACAGCCAGTAGCTGCCCGTGACGTTCATGCCGCTGATCGTGTTTTTCAGATGATCGCGGCCGCAGAGCGCGGACATGTTGTAGCCGTTGGCGAGCGCCTTGCAGAAGCAGATCATATCCGCCTTGAAGCCGAAGAAATGGTCGGAACCGGCAAGATCCAAACGGAAGCCGGCGCGCACGTCGTCGATGATGAGCTGGATGTCCTCGTCGTCGCAGATCTTTCTGACTTTCTGCCAGAAAGAGCGCGTCATGATCACGTTATCGTGGAAGTTGCCGTGATCATAAGGCTGCGCGATGATCGCGGCGATCTCGCCCTTGTTCTCTTCGACAGCCTTCTGCAGCGCGGGAATATCGTCCCACGGAACGATGATGTTGTTCCAGACTTCCTCGGGCAGGACGCCGCTGTAGTCCTTCTTGGCCTGCCACGGAGAAATGCCGTGATAGTAACCCTTGAAGAAGATGATCTTCTTGCGGTGGGTGTATGCTCTGGCGGTCATGGCAGCGATCTGCGTGGTGTCGTTGCCGTTCTTGGCAAAATAGACCCAGTCCGCGGAAGCGACCGTGTCGACGAGCAGTTCCGCGCAGTCGACCATGATGCTTCCGGGAGACGAGGTGCAGTTGCCCTTCTTGAGCTGTGCAAGCGCTGCGGCGTCGACGTCGGGATCGTTGTAACCCATCACGTTCGGACCGTAGGCGCACATGTAGTCAATGTACTTGTTGCCGTCGACGTCCCAGAAATACGTACCCTCTGCACGCTCGGAGAACATCGGCCATTTGCTGACCGGGATGAACAGACCTTCGGCAGGGCCGAGATGACCGTACACGCCGGACGGAATCACTTTCGTTGCACGCTCAAACAGCGCGCGGCTTTTTTCATGCGTATATTCAGGATATGACATCAGATAACCTCCCTTACGCCAGATACAGCGCTACTCTGTCGAGAATTCTGTTCATGTTGTCCAGCATGGAAATCATGCCTTTCATGGTGATGGTGCCGTCGCCGATGCAGGCAAGAGAATTGACCTTGTCATTGAACAGATCGTTCGCAAGCTGCATGGAGCCGAACTCCATCACGGATCTCGCGTTGCCTTCGCAGTCCTTGATCGTCGTCAGAACGTGATCCTTGGCGCGAATGACAGCCTTCGGGCCGCCCTTGATGGACATCAGCAGATCGCCGTCGTCGATGTTCTGCGCGCTGAACGTGCTGATCGGATCGTGATTGCCGAGCTGCGAGATCGCCACCGTCACGACGTAGAACGTCATACGGGTGTTCAGATCGAACAGAGCGGGATCCTTCAGCGCCTCTGCAGACGGACGCATGACCTCGTTCAGACGGTCGGTCAGCGGAACGAACGTCTTGAGCAGGAAACCGATCTTGGAGAAACCCTTGGTCGGAACGGGCGTAACGGTGCCGTCGATCAGGCCGTTGAACTTTTCGGGCGACGAGAACGGCAGACGGATATCGCAATCCGCACAGCCCTCCGTGATCATGCACTTGCCGTCCTCAAAGCTCAGCGTCGCTTTCGGGCCGTCCTTGACGTCGAATCCGATCGACACAAGTAATTCCTCCTCCATCATAATAGGATAGGTTTAACAGATTTACTATAGCATATCCCCTTGAAAATTTCAACACTTTTTATGCAAACAATATGTCATTTTTCATTATTTTTGTTCAAAACGCAGAGAAAGCTGCAATTATAATGCAGCTTTCCCAAAAAAGAGAAAAGTCTGATTCGCAAAAAACGAATCAGACTCTTTGTTATTTGTCGAGATTGTAACGCTTCTTGAAGCGGTCGACGCGTCCGCCGGTATCAACAAGCTTCTGCTTGCCCGTGAAGAACGGATGGCACTTGGAGCAAATATCCACGCGAAGGTTTTCCTTGGTGGAGGAAGTCTCGATAACTTCGCCGCATGCGCAACGGATCGTCGTCTTCTCATACTTGGGATGGATTCCCTGTTTCATTCTTGTCACCTCTTCATCAAATACAAAATGGTCAACATGCGGATTATAACACAGCATATAACAAAATGCAAGTGTTTTTTTAAAAAAAGTGCAAAAATATTAATCGTCAGTCGGCAGGGTCATACTCAACGAGTTTACCATTCTCCTTGCGGAAATAGATGGTGTAAATATCCCGAATACGCATGCCGAAATCGTTCTCGCCTTCGCACAGAATATCCCATACGGAATCCGTCTCGTCGGATTCGTCCGGACGCTGTCTGGACGAAACGATCATGCCGCTGTCCGGATTCTTGAAACGGGTCACAAGGATCTCCCGGGCTGCCGATGTAAAAGCGTCGGCGCTCTGAGCAGAACCGCTTAGCACAGCGTCGCGCTCCGCTTCCTCAAAAACGGAATACGCCCGAACCACGGTTTCCATCCTTTCTGCAGCATCAAACGTTTTGCCGTCCGCCTTGCGCACGCCGACCTCATAGAAGTCGCCGCGTTTGATCTCGTCGCCGGAGCCGACGAGGAACGCCCCGTTGAAATAGATCTTATAGTAGACGTTCTCCTTATCCTCCGCGCAATTTAAAATGTTGCACTTCATGATCTGCAGAGATTCCGGCTTGGCAAGCGTCTGCTTCATCAGCTCGAGCGCCGCACGCACAGCCGCAGCTTCGAGACGATAGGAATCCTTCGTGCGGAAATGCACGCAAACGTCCTCTACCGACAGATCATCCACATCTGTAAACAATCCGTACGAATCATTCGCGGACAGCACGTCCTTGCGTTTGACGGCGTCCGATACTCTCATAAAGACGGATTCGGTCGTCGATTCGTCGGAACCGTCCGACGCGCGGCCGCACGCCGTCAGCAGCACCAAGGCAAGGCAAAGAACCAGCGCAAAGGATCGCTTCATCATAATTACATCAGGGATTCAAAGATCTCACGGCGAGGATTCGGGATCACGACGCTCGACACGACGAAGCCCTGCTCCTCGGCAGTCGCCACACCGGCCTTGACCGCCTCGTTCACCGCGGCAACGTCGCCGGTCAGAACGACGAACGATTTGCCGCCGATGCCCGTGCCCAGACGCACGTCCATCAGATCGACCTCCGCGGCCTTGACCGCGGCATCCGCCGCGTAAACGGCAGCCGTAATGCTGTAAAACTCCATCACGCCGACCGCATTCACGTCGGTCACGGGAGACGCGAGGTTGATCGCAGCGATCACCTGCGGATGCACACGCGGGATCACGACTTTATCGACGACAAAATGCTCCGCCGACCGCTCACCTGCTTCCAGAGAAGCCGTCACGGCCGCGACTTCGCCGCAGAACAAAATGTTATATTTCCCCGGGCAAACCGGCTTCGCGAACAGAAGCTCGACTTCGGCTGCCTTCAGGATAAAATCCGCTGCCTCAACGCCCTTTGCGATGCTGTTGAGTTCCAGGAATCCGATTGTTTCCATCATAATCTATATCTCCCTTTCCGGTTATCGCACGATGCGGATAGACGTTCCGATCACGGTCGCCGTTCCGTCGATGGACGCATGCAGGTTTGTGCCGAGCTTGCCGTCGGGGCACTTGCCGATGAGCTGTCCGCGGGTGACGTGTTCGCCGTCCGCGATGATCGGATCGCACGGTGCGCCGATATGCTGCCGCAGCGGCAGATAGACTTCTTTCGGTTCAGCCACGACGAGATCCGTTATGGTGTAATCATAGTATTTCAGAACGCCGGCTCTGGCAGCCGCCTTCTTGGACGGCACCTTTCTGGCGTCGCGGACGGGGCTTTCCTCGCCCATCCCTTCGCCCTTCGGATAACGGATGCCGGCTTCACCCAGCGCTTTTTTGAGCATGCCGTTGATACGCCGCGGCTGCAGACCCATGGGACACGCGTAGATCTC
>CADAGA010000283.1 GCA_902787275.1 Oscillospiraceae bacterium
TGACGGCGGCCGCCGCGCGCGCAAAAGCGCCGATCCTCTACGTCAGCGGTCATAACCACGAGATCGGCGGGAACACCTACGCGAGTCCCTGCGAGAATCTCGTGTATCTGAATCTGCCGTCCGTGCTGTATACCGACGACGGCGGACTCGGCTTCGTCGCGCAGGTCCGCGCGCATGAGCTCTCGCTCACGGGCATGAACTTTCTGACGAACGAGCCCATCGACGGCTATGAATACCGCATCGCGTACTGAGCCGTCCGGCGCCGTACAAAACGCACGAAGGAGCATACGATATGAAGCGCTTTCTGATCCCCGAAACGGGGCAGTTCTATAAGGCGAATCTGCACAGCCATTCCACGGTCTCCGACGGGACGCTGACGCCCGCGCAGATGAAGGAGCTGTATCGCAGCCGCGGCTACAGCGTGCTTGCCTGCACCGATCACGAGCTGATGGTGCCGCACCACGACCTGACCGACGACGGCTTCGTGATGCTCACGGGCTTTGAGCTGGGCTTTGACGAGGGCTGGCGAAAGGATTTCCTGCAATCGAAGGTCTGCGATCTTTGCCTGATCGCCATCGACCCCGACAACGAGCTGCAGCCCTGCTACCACAGAAAAAAGTATATCCCCGACGACCGCCGTCCGTGGGTGAAATATGACGAGCGCGAGCCGGATTTCGAGCGGGAATACAACCCTGACTGCATCAACGAGGCGATCCGCGTCTGCCGCGAAAAGGGCTTTTTCGTGACGTACAACCATCCGCACTGGTCGCTGGAGCGCTTCGAGACCTATTCCAAATACAAGGGCATGAACGCCATGGAGATCTGCAACTACAGCAGTCTCATCGACGGCTACAACGAATACAACGGCGACGTCTACGACGATTTCCTGCACCAGAACAAGCGCCTTTTCGTGCTGGGCACCGACGACAACCACAACCGCCGCGATCCGGAAAGCCGCATGTGGGATTCCTTCGGCGCGTTCACCATGATCAAGGCGGAGAAGCTCGAGTACCGATGCATCACCGACGCGCTGGTCAAGGGGCATTTTTACGCCTCACAGGGGCCGCAGATCCGCGCTCTCTGGCTGGAGGACGACGTGGTGCATATCGAGTGTTCCCCGGCGGACAGGGTATTCTGCACCACCGCGCAGCGCCGCTGCATGTCGCGCTACGGCGACGCGGGCGCCGCTCTCACGCACGCCGCGTTCGAGCTCAAGAGAGAGGACGTGTATTTCCGCCTGACGGTCACCGACAGCCGCGGCATGCACGCCGATACCAACGCCTATTTTTACGACGCGCTTTTCGGGGAATGATCCGAAAAAAAGACCCGCTGTGATGCTTCACAGCGGGTCATCCTTTGCCGTTTACTGTTTGTATGCGTCCGTCGCATAGGACTGCAGCACCTCGCGGATGCGGGAGAACGCGCGGCTGCCGTCGGGCGGCATGGCTTCACTCGTCACGCGCGCGTAGGAGCCGTCCGGTTCGCGGAACTTGCAGACCGTGACGGCGCCTTCCTCACCGTCGAGCGCCTGCGCGTCGTCCCAATGACGCATGTTCTCCTCGTCGATCACCGCAAGACAGCGGCTGAGCGCGGCGTACGGCACAAGGTACGTCGTGCGGGTTTCCGTGTCCGTTTCCGCATCCTGCCGGTAGACGATCAGCTTGAGCTGCACGCCCGAATAGGCATAGAGCACCCACTCTGTGCTGCCGTCGCCGCCGTCCGTGGCGACCGCGGACGTATAGAGATCCAGCAGCATGGCGTCTTCGCTCTCGTCGTCCGGGTCGATCGCCGTGCGCACCATCGAGCAGACGGCGCGGCATTCGAGCTGCACGTCATGGTCGGGCATCGTGAATTCCACGCGGAATCCGGCCTTCTTTTCATCGTAGCGGGCGCTGAGCTCCTCGCCGTCGAGATAAAACGAGTAATCCGTGTCCGTGCCGACCATCGTATAGAGCAGCCGGACCCTGCTGCCCGCTTTGTACGAATCGCGCGCGTCGAGGTAGTCGCTCTTCTGCCCGCGGTAATCCACCGCGTACGCCGCTTTCCCGCAGCCGAACAGATTTGTCATCATGATCCCTCCCAGAAGTATCAGCAGCCCCGTGCGAAAAAGTGCACACAGGCGTCGTTTCGGACGTTCTTTCATGCCGGACCCTCCTTCGTCTGGCTACAGTTTATCATAAGGCGCTCCTTTTTTCAAGAAAAGGGATGCGAAAACCGCGCGTATATGTTATAATGATGAAAAATGACGGGATGTGTTGCTATGAAACGGATTCTGCAAACGGTCCTGACGGCCTGCGCGCTGACGCTGACGGTGCTCTGCTGCGCACAGGATAAAGTCCTGCTCTCGCCGGGCGAAGACTGCCCGATCATCGTTTCTGAAAACGCTTCG
>CADAGA010000284.1 GCA_902787275.1 Oscillospiraceae bacterium
GGCGTCGACCCCAACGCAGGGTTCATTCTGCTGCCGACGAGCGATGAGGGACTGGAATACGGCGACTATTGGTTCGACGTCGAGACGCTTGCAGCTGCATTGAGCGAGGAGAGCGCGCAGTTTTACCGCTCCGCGCAGTTTTATCTCAGTGAGGACGGCAGCACGCTGCGTATGGTAACTGCCGCATTGACGCAGGATTTTGATAAAGAGGAGTACGGCTTCTTTTTCACGTATTTGCACCAGGTCGGCGAAGATGAAACAAAGGCATATCTGACGATAAACGTGCCGGACGAACCGGTCTGCAACGGCGACACCGTGCAGGTGACGGTCGATCTCGAGCAGAATCCCGGCCTTGTCGGCATGCTGCTTTCACTGAATTACGATCCGGCAGTGCTGACGCTGACGAACGTGCAGGGCGCCGGTATGATGACCGCGGGCAATTTCACGCCCGGCAACGATCTGAGCGCACGGCCGTACAATATCCTCTGGGACGACGGCACCGTACACGCGAACCACACCGAGACCGGCACGATCCTGACGCTGACCTTCACCGTCAAGGATACGGCCGCGGCTGGCTCGACGGCGATCACGCTGACGTACGCTGCGGATTCGACGTTCAACGTCGATCTGCAGGACGTGGCGCTGCACATCTCTGACGCGGCGCTGGCGATCGTCCGGCATACGCCCGGCGACGCGGACGGCGACGGCAAAGTCAGCGTGATGGATATCACCGTCCTGAGCCGCTATCTTGCGCAGGGCTGGGACGTGACCGTCGACGCGCGCAACAGCGACGTCAACGGCGACGGCGAGCTTGACCTGCGAGACGTCGTGCTCATTCGCCGTTTCCTTGCCGGCGGCTGGGGCGTCGAGCTCGTATAATTCCCCATAACAGATTTGCCCGCGATCCGAAACCGGATCGCGGGCTTTCCTCTTTTTCATGGAATGTGTTATGCGCCGAACGTGTCGCGGATCGCTTCCAGATAGCCGTAGCCGTACAGGTCGTCCGGCTGCAGATAGCTCGTCTCCGTCCATTCGTTCCAGCTGTTGACCGTGATGAGCGGCACGCGCAGCTTGCCGGCGGCAAGCGCTTTGTCGGTGACGGCCTTTGCGCGTTCGCACGCGGCACGGAACGCCTCGGGCGTGTTGTTCGTCACCACGCCGGGAACGTAGTAGTCGAAGCGGACGTTGTTGTCCCAGCCGACGGAGAGGTTCGGATAGAACGGCGTTTTCTGCGTGTCGTGGAACGATTCGACTTTGCCGAAGTATTCGTCCGCGAGCGCGGAAAAGTCGCCGTCGAAGTTGACGGAGCCGCCCCAGTTGTAGTTCGTCACGGAATCCACGCCGAGGTATGCGTACAGCTCCTGCGGCGTCTTGTTCTTGTTGGGATCGCCGTCCTGCAGCCAGCGGAAGTGACTGCGCGCCCAGCGCACGAACTGCAGATGCAGCCCGGGGAAGCCGGCCTTGACGGTCTTTTCGCGGAAACGGTCAAGCCCTGCGCGCAGCTTTTCGGTCGTGCCGAACGTGCGGATGAGGTTGTCCGGATCAAAGACCATGTATACGGGACAGCCGTCGATCTTGTAGTAATTGTCGCGCTTGAAGTACGTTTCGATCGTCCTGTCGCAAATCTTGTCAAAGATCTCAGGCGTGACGGCGCCCTTCCAGATCACGGTATCGAGGTCGTATCCGTTACGCTTGTCCCAAAGGTGCGTCGCGTTGTGGTTCGCCCACATGAGATAGAACTGCATATCGCCGCAGTTGCGCGCCTTGAGGAAACCGTCGTTCAGACAGTTCTCGAGAAACGGGCGGTCGTCGTACCAGTACCAGTCGTAAATGAACGTGTTCACGCCGTACTCCCTCGCGCAGGCGATCTGCATCTCCATCACGCGGCTGTCCGCTTCGTTGACGTAGCCCCACAGCGGCTTTCTCGGCCAGCGGCAGCCCTCGTAACCCTTGTCGGTCATCGCCTTGACCGTCTGCCATTCGCCGTAGCCTTCCGGCCAGAAGATGCGCGTGCGCGGCTCGTCGCCCGTGTAGGACGGCCAGACGAACGCGGCTATATCATATCGCATGGCTTTCGCCTCCCTTTGCCGCCACTATACCAAATTCTTTTCGCGCTGTCAAGCGCAGATCACGCCGCAGACCGCACGTGTTCAAAAACCAGCGCACGTCTTCGCGCGTGACGCAGCCGAAGCCGCACAGCAGCAGTACGTACAGCACGCCGGACAGCGCGACGATGCAGACGAGCGACGCGGCGCTGCGCACGCTGATGCCCGAAAGACGCAGCAGCAGCGACACGAACGCCGGAGCGCATACGCCGCAGCAAAGCGGTGCGATCAGGTCGTTTGCCGGACGCAGCTCCACCGTGGCGACTTTGCACAGGCGGCGCAG
>CADAGA010000285.1 GCA_902787275.1 Oscillospiraceae bacterium
GTCCACGGCGAGGCGCTCCAGGCGCGAAGGCTCCCCGATGATCACCTCCATGGAGCTCATCGCCTTCTTGCTGGCCTCGATGTCCTCGGGCGTCGCTCCGTCCTCCGCGCACCGGCTGTAATACTCCTCGATCTGCCGCACCTTCTCCCGGTCCAACAGGACCTTCGCGATTCTCGGATGGTACTTGATGGAGACGGTCAGGCCGTCCGCGACGGACTGGTCCATCG
Source organism: Oscillospiraceae bacterium (assembly GCA_902787275.1). Lineage (GTDB taxonomy): Bacteria > Bacillota > Clostridia > Oscillospirales > Acutalibacteraceae > UBA1425. The sequence continues at coordinate 228 of CADAGA010000285.1, forward strand.
TGTAGCGGTCGATCTCGTCGCCGAACGTCTGGTACGTTTCCGCGATCGGCGTCCCGGTGAAGCCGACGAACGTCGCGTGCGGAAACGCCTCCCGGAGCACCTTGGCATAGGGCTTCGAAATCATCGCCCGCATGTTTTCGTCCGCGTCCTTGCTGAACTTGATTTTCTTCGAGTGTTCGAGCTGCGTCCGGTGCGCCTCGTCCGAAAAGCAGATGATGTTCGCCCGGTCGTTGACCAGCCCGACCTTGTCGTCCTTGCGGTCGCAGAACTTCTGGATGGTGCAGATGTAGAACCCGCCGCTTTTCCGCTTTCCGAGCTCCTTCCGCAACTCGCTCCGGCTCGGGACGACGCCGACCTCGCCGAGGTTCAGGAACTCCTTGCTCCTGGTGAAGAGCTTCGCGCCCTGCTTCTGCAGGTCGTCGCGGTCGACGATCACGACGATCGTCGGGGAGCCGATTCCCGGCACGTCCGCGCATCGCAGCGCGAGCTGCCGCGCGAGGAACGCCATCGTGTAGGTCTTGCCGCAGCCCGTGGCCCCGAAATAGGTGCCGCCCTTGCCGTTCTTCGCCTGCACGGATTTGACGATGCTCTGCTTGAGCAGGCGGGTCGCGAAGAACTGCGGATAGCGGCAGACGATCTCCTTCTCGTCGCCGTCGTATTGGCTGTCCTGGAAGTGGATATAGTCCCGGAAGATCTCCAGGAAGCGCGCCGGGCTGTAGACGCCCTTGACCATCGTCTCGGTTTCCTCGAACGGCAGGGTCGAGAGCTTGTCCCCGTCGTTGACGCGCCGCCATGCGTAGAAGTGCTCGTACGGCGTCTGGACCGTGCCGAGCCGCGTCTTCACGCCGTCGGAGATGCACGCGAGGGGACAGTAGTGGAGCAGATGCGGGATGTCGCGCCAGTAGCGGACGTTGATCTGCTCCCAGGCGTCGAGGATCGTTGCGCGGGCGTCGGCGGGGTTCTTGAGCTCGATCACGCAGAGGGGAAGCCCGTTGACGTAGAGCAGGACGTCGGGCCGCCGGGTCTCGGTCTGCCCGTTGTTGGTGTATTCCACCGAGAACTGGTTGACGACCCGGAAGATGTTGTTCCTCGTCGGCTCGGGCGAGTCGAAGTCGATCAGCGCCACCATGCGGGCTCTTCCGTCCTTCGGCGTGAACGAGATGCCGTCGACCATCCACCCGTAGACCTTGTGCAGCGTGGCGAAATCGCTTTCCGCGCCGGCGAGGCGGATCGTGTCCAGAATCCGCCGGACCTCGTCCGGATCCAGATCCCCGTTGGTCTTGTGGAGAAACTGCTCCAGATCGTCGGCGTAGAGGACATCCCGCATCGACTCGCGCGTCATGCTGTCGCCGGCCAGATACTGCCAGCCCTCCGCCTCCAGAAAGGAGATGAAGGCGTTTTCGTAGTCCGACTCGCAGTAGCGTCCGTTGTAGTTCTTCAGTCTTGCCATGACGGGATTCTCCTCATTGATTGCGAACAGATGATTTCTGCTTGTTGCGGAATGCCTGCCAGATTGGATGCAGATTGAGCCGACTGACGCGCAACGAATTTGTCATTCCATGCTTCATGACATGTGCTATGTACTCTGGTTTGTCCAGTTCCCTTCCGTCAAATACATATTCCTTCTCTTCCAACCGTTCGTTGATGCAGGCGCAAACCAAAAGATCGGTATCCGATGCCGCGATTCGTTCTTTTGAAGTAGCAAGCACGATTAGTTCTTTGGGGACAAACGAATACAGGGACATGTAAAACACTTCCTTGACATCCTGCGAAGATATACGCTTTGCCGTTTCGTTGATCTTTCTGTACATGGTTGTCTTGATGCTCGCATGAAACATGTCCATGTCGTACGTGCCATCTCCATAGACAACCATGATGAGGGGCATTAGGTCTTTGTTTTTTCCAGATTGCATGCCATAGAGAACCGCGTGTATGAAAGTGAAATTGTCGAACGGCGTGCCGGCATAGTTTATACATTGAGTCCAACCGGCAAGTGGCGCCCGCCTGCTTTTGCCTCCATCCGAAAACGTTGTCGCCAATCTTGCTCCTCTGTCGAATGTATCGGTTTGGGGATAATACACGTAATCATTGACAAGGAAAAAATCACGCGGGATATGGAGAAACTTCATTCCCATAATTTTCTTTTTCAA
>CADAGA010000286.1 GCA_902787275.1 Oscillospiraceae bacterium
CGGCTCGTCACGCGGAAGGGAACGATCGACAACGTCGCTGTGCTCGGTCCCGTGCGTCCCGAGACGCAGGTCGAACTGTCGATGACGGACTGCCGTTCGCTCGGTCTCAAGGCGCCGGTCAACATGTCCGGCGATCTGAACGGAGCTGCAGACGTCTGCATTTACGGCGACAGCGGCTTCATCGAGGCAAAACGCAGCGTGATCGTCGCAAAGGCGCATATCCATATGACGCCTGCGGACGCGACGCGTTTCGGCGTTTCGGACGGACAGCACGTGAAAGTGCGCGTGCAGAGCACCCGTCCCGTGACCTTTGACGACGTTGTGATCCGCGTGAGCGACAAGTTCGCGCTGGCGATGCACATCGACTTTGATGAAGCGAACGCCTGCCTTCTGGACAAGACGGCCAAGGCGTACATTGTAAAATAATCAGGAAAGAGGTGGCTCGGATGCCGGAGCTTTCCAAAGAACAGCTTGTGGAGCTGATCACGCGCGAAGTCGTGCGTATCATGGGTGATTCCGTCGAACCGGATATCACGGAAAAAGAGGGCTGCCCCGACGTACTCGTGATCGGTCCGCCGGAGAAGCTGCCCGTACATATCCGCAACAAGTACAACCTGCGTACCATCGAGTGCTACACGTGCGAGGCGGATATCGAGAAATTTGAAAAAATCTATATCACCGCCCTGAATCTGACGGAGCTTGCGGACATTGCGCTCGGTCGGAATACGCGTGCGGTGCAGTGCGCGGTCATCAGCGGTCTGCTTTGCGGAAAAGAGATCTTCCTGATGGAATGCGCGCTGGAATTCCGCAAGAAATCTACGGTCATGAGTCGCGGATTCTACCAGCTTCTGGAAGGTTACGTACGCACGCTGCAGAGCTTCGGGATCAAGCTCGTGAACGGACAGACGCCGATCGACAAGTACACGGTGCGTTCCGGTCCGGGCGACGATCTGCCCGAGGGCATCATCACCGAGGCGATGGCAGTTGCGATGGTCGAAAAATCGACCGATCCGGTGATCCTTCTCAAGAAGGGAACCGTGGTCACGCCGTCCGCCAAGGACGTTTTCCTGCACGCTGGAAAAGTCCTGGAAATGGTTTGAGTGAATAAGGAGATAGGCTATGCTGATTTGTGAAGTGATCGGTCACGTTTGGGCTACCAAAAAGCAGGAGGGCATGGAAGGCTTCAAGCTGATGGTCGTCCGTGAGGTCGAAACCAATACCCATCGCGGCGATACGTTCGTGGCGGCCGATACGGTCGGTGCGGGCGTGGGTGAGCACGTGCTCGTCGTCGACGGCAGTACGGCGCGTCGCGCGCTCGGCGGCGATGATTTTGTCGTGGACTGTGCGATCGTGGGTATTATCGATACGATCGAACTCAAGCGCGAGGGCAACACGAAATTACATCTGTAATCGGTTTGGAAAGGACAGAACCAGATGAGTCTGAAAGAGAAACTATTTGCTGCGGGCGTTGTGGGATGCGGCGGCGCCGGATTCCCGACCCACGTCAAGCTCTCCGGAAATATAGAGCATCTGATCCTCAACGGCGCGGAATGCGAGCCGCTGCTGCGGACGGATCGCTATATCATGACCAACTTCGCGAAGGAACTTGTGCAGACGGCAGAAGCCGTGCGTGCCGAGCTCGGCGCGGAGGACTGTACGTTCGGTCTGAAAAAAGGGTACACGAGCGAGATCGCGGCGCTTTCGGCTGAAATCGAAGCGCAGAAGGTCTCGAACCGTATCTTTTTGCACACCATGGACAGTTTTTATCCTGCCGGAGACGAACAGACTCTCGTGCGCGAGGTGACCGGCAAGACCGTTCCGCCCGCGGGTATTCCGCTGGACGTCGGCTGCGCGGTGACCAACGTTGCTACGCTGTACTGCATCTATCATGCGCTTCGCGATGAGCCGTTTACCGCGAAGTACCTGACCGTGACCGGCGAGGTCGCGCATCCGACGGTGCTGAAAGTTCCGCTCGGAACGTCTTTCCGCGAGTGCATCGAACTTGCGGGCGGCGCGCTTTGCGACGAGTACTTCCTCGTGTCCGGCGGTCCGATGATGGGACGCCCGATTCCGCAGGAACAGCTCGACAAGGAATACGTGACCAAAACGACGTCCGGTATTTTGGTCCTGCCCAAGGACGGCTATCTTTCCAACCACAGCGCGATCCCGATCTCGCACATGCTCAATCGCGCGCATTCCGCTTGCATCCAGTGCAGCTACTGTACGCAGATGTGTCCGCGTCATCTGATGGGACATCCGCTGCAGCCGCATCTCATCATGCGCAAGACGGCGCTGTCCGGAAAGCTCGACGGTCTGCTGTCCGATCCCGAGATCCAGAAACGCCCTGCAGGCTGAGAC
>CADAGA010000287.1 GCA_902787275.1 Oscillospiraceae bacterium
GGCGATACGATGCGCATGATGGCGACCGGCGCGGAGTTCAACGTCGTTGAGGTCGGCTATATGCGCGCGACTTCCATGGAACCCGTCACGGTGCTGTCCTCGGGCGAGGTCGGTTACATCACGGCATCGATCAAGACGGTCGGCGACGCACGCGTGGGCGACACGGTGACGAACGCCGCAAATCCCGCCAAAGAGCCGCTGCCCGGCTACCGCAAGGTCAACCCTATGGTGTTCTGCGGCATCTATCCCGCGGACGGCGCGGATTACGAGAATCTGCGCGACGCGCTCGAAAAGCTGCAGCTAAACGATGCGGCGCTGTCCTACGAACCGGAAACGTCCGGAGCGCTCGGATTCGGCTTCCGCTGCGGTTTCCTGGGGCTTCTGCATCTGGAGATCATTCAGGAACGCCTCGAGCGCGAGTACGATCTCGATCTCGTGACGACCGTGCCGAGCGTTATTTATAAGATCCATCTGTCCGACGGTTCCGTCGTCGAGATCGACAATCCGACGCACTACCCCGATCCTGCGCTCATCACGAGCTGCGAGGAACCGTTCACGAGCGCGCACATCTATTCGCCGCCCGAATACGTCGGTGCGATCATGGAGCTGTGCCAGGACAGACGCGGCGTGTTCAAGGGGATGGACTATATCGCGACAGACCGCGTGGACATCCATTACGAGCTTCCGCTGAACGAGATCATCTATGACTTTTTCGATTCTTTGAAGTCGCGCACCCGCGGCTATGCGTCGTTCGACTACGAGATCTGCGACTACCGCAAATCCGATCTTGTCAAGCTCGACGTGCTGCTCAACGGCGACCCGATCGATGCACTGTCGTGGATCATTCACGCCGACAAGGCGTATCCGCGCGCACGGCGCATTGCCGAGCGGCTCAAGGAGAATATCCCGCGCCAGATGTTCGAGATCCCGATCCAGATCGCCATCGGCGGCAAGGTTATCGCCCGCGAGACGGTCAAGGCCATGCGCAAGGACGTGCTTGCCAAGTGCTACGGCGGCGACATCACGCGCAAGAAGAAGCTGCTTGAAAAGCAGAAGGAAGGCAAGAAGCGCATGCGCCAGTTCGGTACGGTCGAGGTGCCGCAGGAGGCGTTTATGGCCGTACTCAAGCTCGACGACAACGACTGATCGCCCGATCACATACCGAAACAGGGGAGGAACGAGAATGGCAAACGAACCCGCAGCCGAAACCAAAACGCCGCGCAAGCTCCCGCAGCGGCGCTACGTCGGTTCCCGCGAAACGATGTGGTATATTCTGTATGATATATCCGCGAGCTTCAACATTTCCGGTTCCGAGGAAGTATTCATTTCCGACATTGTCAAGATCCGCATGCACTACATCGCGCTGGTCCGGACGATCAACGGCATCTGGGACATCATCAACGACATCTTTCTCGGCGGTCTCGTCGACAAGACGCGCACCCGCTGGGGCAAGTTCAAGCCGTATCTGGTGCTGTATGCCGGACCCGGCACGCTGCTGTCGATGACCTACTGGCTGATGCCGGTGCTGTTTGCCGCGATGGGCGCGGGTGATTTCTCCAAATTCTTGTTTTATTTGATCCTGCTGATGTTCAAGAATCTGGCGGAATCGCTGCGCGACATTGCCAAGACCGGCATGCTTTCCACGATTACGCCGGACGTCATGGACAGAACGCGTCTGATCACGGCGGCGAATCTGCTCTCCGGCTTTTTGGAAAAGACGCCGTCGCAGCTGCTCGATCTGCTGATCGACCTGTCTATCCGCGACATCGTCAAGATCAAGTACCGATCGCTGTATATCAGCTTCGGTACGTTTACCGTTGTTGCGTGCGGCATTATGGCGCTGGGTTTTTCGCTCATTACCAAAGAGCGCGTCTCGCAGTCCATCAAGTCGCCGTCGCTGGTCTATTCGATCAAGATGATCTTCCGCTGCAAGCCGGTTCTGCTGATCTCGCTCTCCGAGTTCCTCGGCTCCTTCTCCTCAGTCAAGGTCAGCGACAAGTATTACTATCTGAACGTGCTGCGCGTGTCCTCGCTGACGAACATCGTCGGCATCCCGGGCGCGTTCGTATCACCCGCGAGCTACGCGTACGTGCCGCGTCTGCGCCGTCGTTTCTCGACGAAGGCGCTGTGGCTGTTCTCGGCGCACTTCAACAATTTTCTGATGATCGGCGTCTTTCTGGTCGGCTCGATCAAAAAGAGCTATAAGAACCTGAAGGTCATGATACCCGTCCTGATGATCCAGGAGACGGTCTGGATGACGATCTACGGTCTCAAAAAGGTCATTCCGAGCGAAATGTACAACGAGTCGATGGACTACTTCGAGTGGCAGAACGGCTTC
>CADAGA010000288.1 GCA_902787275.1 Oscillospiraceae bacterium
TTGTGCTTGCCGGCAAACGCTTCTGCTCTGCCGAGCAGGATGCAGTTGACCACGATCAGCGGCAGGAAGACGCCGAGCGCGTCGTTGAGCGCGGGAATGAACGCTTTAATAAGCAGTTGGATGATTGTCACAAACGAAGCAATGATCACGATATACGCCGGGATGCGCACTTTCGACGGGATCACTTTACGCAGAAGCGACACCACGATGTTCGAGCAAAGCAGCACGAGCGTGACCGAAATACCCATGCCGATCGCGTTGACCATCGACGTGCTCGTCGCGAGCGTCGGACAGGTGCCCAGCACAAGCCGCAGCACGGGGTTTTCCGTCAGAAGTCCCTTGCGGAATTCCTGACCAAGCGTCTTTTTTTCAGCCATTGACTGCGCCTCCCTTCGGGATCTGAGCGTAGAGTTTGAGCGCTAAATTGACTGCGTCCGTCACGCCGCGAGACGTATAGGTCGCGCCGGTCAGCGCGTCAATGCCGTTTTCTGCGCTCTTGCTCGCGGTGCTCACGCCGATCTCGCCCTGCTTGTCCGCAAACTGCGCCTTGAACTTGTCCTGCTTGGCGTTCTGGCCGAGTCCGGGCGTTTCATCGCTGACGTCGAGGATCTCGATGGCGCGCACGCTGCCGTCGGCACGAACGCCTGTCATCACGGAAACGTCGCCGCCGTAGCCCTTCGCGGACGTCGTGAACGTGTATCCGATCACGCTGCCGCCGGCGTCAAGCGCTTCATAATAGGTATAAGAGGAGACTGTTTTCGCATCGCTGAATGACGCAGCCTCGGGATAAACGGCCGAACGCGCGGCGTTTTCCGTTTCCTGCGCGATCTTCTCGATGCGACCGGCGGTCACCTGGTTGGTCAGCGCAAGCAGCGTCGTCGCGACAAGACAGATCGCCAGCAGTGCGATCGCGGGAAGAAGGATCTTTTTCACGCTCATGACGCCTTCACCTCCGCTTTTTTCTCTTTCTTTTCTTTTTCCATGCCGAAGGGCTTCGGCACAGTCAGACGATCGATATGCGGAACGAGGATATTCATCAGCACGATCGAGAACGAAACGCCCTCGTTCATGTTGCCGAACAGTCGGATAAGCGACGTGATCAGGCCGCAGCCGACTGCAAAGATGATCTTGCCCTTGATGCTGATCGGAGACGTCGCGTAGTCGGTCGCCATGAAGATCGCACCCAGCAGCAGACCGCCGCTGAGCAGTTCATAAGCCGCAAAGCTGAACGCGTTCTCCCCTTTTGCAAAGCCGTACGCAAGCATGCACACGCCGACCGTGCCGACAAAGCAAAGCGGGATGACCGGAGAGATGACGCGACGAACGACCAGATAGACGCCGCCGAGTACGAGCGCAGCCGCGCAGACTTCGCCGAGACATCCTGCCTTCGAGAAGCACATGCTCAGAAGCGAAGGCATCGTGGCGTCGCCGCTCTTGAGGATCGAAAGCGGCGTTGCGGACGTGACCGCATCGACGGATGAATCCCGCCATGCGAACGGCGTCGCCCACGACGCCAGCATCGCCTTCGGGAACGATACCATCAGCACGATTCGCGCCAGAAGCGCGGGATTGACAAAATTCTGTCCGATACCGCCGAACATCTGCTTGACGACGACGATCGCGATCAGCGCACCGAACACGACCATCCAGAACGGGATCGTCGACGGAAGGTTGAACGCGAGGATCATGCCGGTCACGGCAGCACTCAGATCGCCGATCGTATTCGGCCGGCGCATCGCCTTGCGGCTGAGGAATTCAAACACCACGCAGCTGCAAACGCTCACGGCCGTCACTGCAAGCGCGCGGAAGCCGAACAGTACGACGGAAGCGACGAGCGCGGGAACGAGCGCGATCAACACGTCGAGCATGATGCCGCGCGTGGTATCACGCGTGCGCACGTGCGGGGACGCGCTGGCGGTCAGGAGTCTGTCATTTACCATTTGCTTTCGCCGCCTCTCTGATCATAGATTTTGCAAGCCGCATATGCTGCACGAGCGGACGGCCGGCAGGACAGGAGAACGCGCAGGAGCCGCACTCCATGCACACGTTCGTTCCGGCACGCACGAGCGCGTCGACGTCGCCCGTTTTGACGATGCGTGCAATGCTGTTCGCCTGCAGGTGCATCGGGCACGCCGCAGCACATCGGCCGCAATTGATGCAGTCCGTTTCCTTTTTCAGGCTGTCCTCTTTTGAAAACGCGAGGATCGAGCCCATCATCGGACCGCCGGTGATGATCTTGTACGGCGTCGCCTTGAAGCCGCCGCAATGGTCGATGATCTCGCCGACGCTCATTCCGATCGGCACGCGCACGTTCTGCGGCACGCAGATCGCGGAACCGTCAACGGTCAGCGAACGGCTGACAAGCGGCTTGCCCGCCTTGACGTACCGCGCGACGAACGCGACGGAAGCCACGTTCATCACGAGGCAGCCGACGTCCGAGGGCAGCTTGCCTGCAGGTACGCGGCGTCCGGTCGCGGAATAGATCATGATCTTCTCGGCGCCCTGCGGATAGATGGACTTGAGCTGCATGACGCTGATCTCGCCCTTATGTTTTTCGACCTGGCGTGCGATGGACGACAGGATCTCGATCGCCTTGGGCTTGTTGCGCTCCACGGCAATCACGACGCGCGGGATGTCGAGGATCTCCTTGATGATCTGGATGCCGGACAGCACGTCCCACGAATTCTCGATACACTCGCGGTTGTCCACGGTGATGAACGGCTCGCACTCGGCCGCGTTGACGACGAGCGTGTCGACCGTGCCGGGCTTGAACGCGAGCTTGACGTGCGTCGGGAATCCCGCGCCGCCGAGTCCGACGAGTCCGGACGCGCGGATCGCAGCAAGAAACTCTTCACGTGTGTCGATCTTCGGCGCTTCCAGCCCCTCAAAAAGACGCATCTGCCCGTCCGATTCGATCGTGACGGCACGCGTCACGGCGCCGTTTGCGAGCGTAGTTTCGCCGACGGCAGTCACCGTACCGGAGATCGAAGCGTGGATCGGCGCGCTGACGAATGCCGTCGTATCGCCGATACACTGACCGACCGCAACCGTATCGCCGACGTTTACGATCGGTGCACACGGCGCCCCGATATGCATCTGCATCGGGATCACAACTTTATCCGGCGCAGGCAGACGCACGATCGGCTGATCCGCAGTGTTTTTATGATGCTGCACGTGCACGCCGCCGCGTACTTTGCCGACGGCAGAGCGCACTTTCGCACCCGAAATGCCCATGAACATCTCCCCTTTCATTCAGTGGCGTTCACAAAATAATACATATGAATAATACAACACCTTCCGTCAAAATTCAAGGGTTCTGTATATTATTTTTCGGTTTCCCCGACAGAATCATTTGACAAATCCGGAAAGTTTGGTAGAATAGTTTCGATAAATGGAAGGAGTGGTGCGTGATGTCCCGTAATCCCGATGAAACGCTCGGCTACACGAGTGAACAATACAAACGATTCCGCAGATATGCGGTACGGTATCTTCTGCTTTTTTCTTTACTGTATTGTTTTCTCTACTGTACGCGCCTGAATCTCGCGGGCGCCGGAGCAGCGATGACCCGGGAGCTCGGGTGGACAAGCCGTGAGATCGGCATCCTGACCGGCACGCTGTTCTGGACGTACGGTATCGGGCAGCTCGTCAACGGGCGGATGTCCGAGATCATCGGAACGTCACGCTTTCTCATCCTGTCCGTACTGCTGTCGGCAGCCGTCAACGTCGTCATGGGCTTTCAGTCATCGCTCCTCGTGATGGCAGTACTCTGGGGACTCAACGGCTTTTTCCAGTCCATGTCCTGGACGCCAGGACTTGCCGCGCTGACCAACTGGTGGCCGGGCAACAAGCGCGGTTTTGCCACGGGATTCGCACACGCTTTCTCCGGATTCGGACAGGCTGTGTCCACGCTTGCCGTCGCGCTGGCGTTCGCGCTTTTACCCGCACAGGGTTGGCGCGCGGCATTCCGCATCCCGCCTGTTTTTCCTCTCGTGATGCTTTTGCTGTTCGTTCTGCTTGCGCGGCCGACGCCGGCGTCGGTCGGGCTGCCTGAGTACCGCGAGGACGATCCCGAACGCGAAAAGCACGAAAGCGAGCTGCGCACGCTTGCCCAGGAAAAGGGCAAATTATACCCGTACGCTTACGTGCTGCGCAACGGACGATTCTGGCTTTGGATCGCGATCGCGCTGATTACGGGCGTCGCGCGGTACGGACTGTCCACGTGGATTCCGATGTATTTCGTCGAAAAGTTTGAACTTGATATTACCAGCGGTCTGCTGCAGTCTCTGACGCTGCCGGTGGGAATGGGCATCGGCACGCTCGTCGTCCCCGCACTGACCGACCGGTTCTGTCCGAACAACCGCCTGCCCGCCGTTATCGTAAGCGCGATCGTCGGCGCCGCGGCAGTTGCCGGCATCATGCCTCTTGACCCGAGAATTGCGTGGCAGCGCGTGCTGCTGCTGACGCTGTTATTCATTGCCGGATTCTGCATCTATG
>CADAGA010000289.1 GCA_902787275.1 Oscillospiraceae bacterium
GCACGGAGATCCCGAAGGCGTTTCTCGACGAGCTGCGCGTGCGCAACGGCAACCTGAATATCGTATGCGGCAAGGCAGCCGAAAAGGACGCGCTGTAAAAAACACTTGATTGCCCCGCGGGAAATATAGTATACTGAATCTTAGAACAGACGAAAGGACGTTGCAGTTATGAGGCTTCTGATCGCGGAAGACGAGCTCGACCTTGCGGAAGCGCTGACGGTTTTCTTCGAGCACAATCATTTTACGGTAGACGCGGTAAACGACGGCCTGTCGGCGTACGAATATGCCGGCGCCGACGACTACGACGCGATCATCCTGGACGTCATGATGCCGAAGATGGACGGCGTCGAGGTCCTGCGGCGGCTGCGCTCAGACGGCTGCAAAACGCCGATCATGATGCTCACGGCAAAAGCACAGAAGGACGACCGGATCACGGGCTTCGACGCAGGCGCGGACGATTATCTGCCCAAGCCCTTTGAGCCGGATGAGCTTCTCAGCCGCGTGCGCGCCATGCTGCGCCGCCGTGAGGACTACAAGCCGTCTGTGCTGACCTTCGGCGACCTGTCGCTGAATCCCGACAGCGACGTGCTGTCCTGCGGCACCGGAAAGTCCGTGCGTCTGAGCGGCAGAGAGTTCCGGGTCATGGAGCTTTTCCTGCGCTCGCCGCAGACGATCCTGTCCGCAGACCGGATCATGGAGCGCGTGTGGGGATGGGACTCCGACGCGGAGATCAACGTCGTCTGGGTGCACATTTCCAATCTGCGCAAAAAGCTCGCTGCGCTCGGTTCGACCGTCACCATCCACGCGAACCGCGGCCTCGGTTATATTTTGGAGACACAGTCATGATTAAACAACTGCGAAAAAAGTTTATCCGCATCTCCATCGCGGCGGTCGCTTCCGTCATGGTGCTGCTTTGCACGTCGGTCAACGTCGTATACTTTCTGTCCGTCAACACGCAGCTCAACGAAACGCTGGATATGATCGCCGACAACCAGGGACGGATGCCGGAATTCAAAAGGCCGCGTCTGGAATTGCCCGAAGGAGAGGGCGATCCCCGTCCCATGCGGTGGGATTTTGAAGAAGAAAAGCGATTGGCCGCGCGCTTCTTCGTGCTCTATTATACGACGGACGGAACGCTGACGCGCGCCGACCTCGAAAAGATCGCCGCCGTGACGCAGGACGACGTACAGAATTATCTTGCGCTTGCCCTGCGGCAGGGCGAAGGATACGGCTTTACGGACGGCTACAAGTTTAAGATCGCGAAACAGGACGACGGGAGCTTTGCCGCCGTGTTTCTGAACGACTACGAACAGATCGGCGACGTGAAAACGGTTCTGCTCGTGTCGTCGCTCGCGACCGTTTTCTGTATCGCGCTGATCTGTGTGATGATCGTGCTGTTCTCCAAAAAAGCGATGGCGCCGGTCATCGAAAGCGACCGCAGACAAAAGCAGTTCATCACCGATGCGAGCCACGAGCTGAAAACGCCCGTCACGGTCATCCGCACCAGCCTGCGCGTGCTGGAGATGGAAGTCGGCAAACAGAAGTGGATCGACAAGGCCGTCGCGCAGACCGATAAGCTGACCGAGCTGATCAATTCTCTGGTGGCGCTGTCCAAGCTGAACGAAGGAGAGAATGCATTTCACGCGACGGAGTTCGATCTCAGCGGCGCGCTGCGCGAAACGGCGGACTCGTTTGCGGATTTCGCACAGGAAAACGGACACGCGCTCGATATCCGGATCGAGCCGGGCATCCGTTTTACCGGCGACGAATACGCCGTGCGGCAGCTCGCATCTATCCTGCTCGACAACGCCGTAAAGTATGCATCCGAGGGTACGGCGATCGAATTCTCTCTGGGAAAGGACAAAAAAGGCGTTCGGATCTGCACGAAGAACGCATGCGACGATCTGCATGCCGAGGACCTCGACAAGCTGTTCGACCGCTTTTACCGCGCGGACAAATCGAGAAACGGCGCAAAGGGCGGTTTCGGCATCGGTCTTTCGATCGCCAGGACGATCTGTGAAGCGCACCACGGCTCGATCAGCGCACGTTCGGAGGACGGACGTGTCGTGGAGTTTGCCGCCGTACTCAAAAACTGAACCCAAAACGGGCTGCAGGGCAACCGGTCGACTGCTTTGGAGCTCGTTTCAACAATGTACGAAAAAACCACTTTTGTCGCAGCAGACAAAAGTGGTTTTTCTGATGGCCGGTTTGGTCAGACGGATGCAAATGCGATCCTTGCACCACGCTCAGACGATTTCTTCTGTCCTCTCGCCTGCCGGGACGCCGACGCCCGACGGGCGTTTTTGTTTTGAATCGCGCCGTGC
>CADAGA010000290.1 GCA_902787275.1 Oscillospiraceae bacterium
GTTTTCAATTAATTGGTTTCAGTGTCTTCTGTATGATCGCCGTAGATCTGCACTGATTCCAAGTCGGCGGAGTCCGCGGAGAGTGCGGTGTAATCTTCCGCAACGAACACGTCGACGTTTCCGTCGTTTGGCAAATCGAACGAATACTTCACGACCTCGTTGCCCTGCGCATCCGTTGTTCGCTCGACCGTGTATTCGTTGTCGGCCAACCGCGATTCTGATCCGTTGAATCGGACGATTATTCCTTGGAAAAGCTCGCTTTGGAAGATTGCACCGTCCGTTGCAGCATTAACTGTGAACAGCGCACAAGCCAAAATGAGTACGGCAGCAATCGCGACGATCCATCCTTTTTTAAATGTTTTCTTCTTGTTATCTGTCATAGATACGATCCTTTCTATGCACTGATCGGACGGTCGGACGCCGGAAAATGCATTTTTGTAACGCTCCTTATTCATGGTTTCCTACCTCCTCCAGGCTGGTTTTTAAATGTTTTCTTGCGCGGTGCAATGCTGTTTTGACCGAGGATTCGCTCGCATGCAGCGCATCTGCTATTTCCGTAACCGACATATCCTCATAATAAAACAGATGTACGACCGCTCGTTCCTTTTGAGGCAGTGACATGACTGCGTTGAATACGTCAAAGTCCTGCGCGCAGTCAAACGTGAACATTGACTGTGCGTCGTCGAGCGAAGTGCAGCGTCTGCGAGACAGAGAGCGAAGCATGTTCTTGCATACGTTGATGCATACGCGCGTCAGAAACTTGTCCGTGTGTTCGTCGTTTTCAAAAGGCTCCTTCTTTTTCCAGAGCTTCAAAAAAACCTCCTGGATCGCATCCTCTGCATCCGTTCTGTTTCCGAGAAACGACAGCGCGATCAGGAATAAACGATGGCTGCTGCGATCCACGATACGAACGTATTCTTCTTTTGTCATTGTCGATCACCTCGATTGAAAGCCGCTTTCACTTCAATAACACCGCATCGCACGAAAAGGTTACATGGAAAACTCCTATGATACCGACTGTATCATAGGAGTTTCCTTTTACGTATAGATTTCCAATTCAATAAAGATACGTTCTTTTTTGGACAGCCCTCCGACTGTTTTCAACACTGCCTTACCCTTGCCGCGGATGTTCAGCTTGTCGCCCTCGTTCACTTTAGCGTCGCGTTTGAGCACTTGCATGCCGTTGACAAAGACGCGGCCTGCGTCGACGTATTCTCCGGCGCCTCCGCGTGATAAACGGAATGCGGAACTGAGCACGCAATCCAAGCGCAGCGACGGCACTGTGTCACGCACAAGCGTCGTCTTTGCAGCAGGCACGGTTAGTTCGGACAGGTCGATCGGCTGTGGCTCAAATCTTGCACGGCCGGCGCCGGTAAAGCCTGTCAGCAAAAAGCTCTGTATTTCCCGCAGTACGAGAATATCGGCACCGTTCGGACGAACAAGGATGTCACCGATCGTTTCCCGCTTGACCCCTATGCCCATCAGCGCGCCGAGATAATCGCGGTGCGTGAGCGGCACCGGCAGATTTGCCGCTGTCTGCACACGCACGCACACGATCCCGTCAAAAGATCCGGCGTCAAGATAGTCCGGCAAAAATGCACACACGCGTCTTTCCGCATCCGTATATCCGCCGAGGAATTGCGGCGCTGCGCCGATGGATCTGCAATAATCGGAAGCAAGCGACTGCTGCCGCAGGTCGAGAAAACCCGTCTGCGTCGGGACGTTTCGCGCTTCAAACCGCCGAAACTGATCTTCAATATGCGACAATAAAAACTGATCTTCTTTATCCATAGCAAACCACAAATACCATCACGGTGTGTATTCTCTCTCGACAATGCTGACGTCTCCGCTGCCCGTTCGGATCGTGCAGTGATGTGAACCGCCGGATGGCGGAAGAACAACGTCGCCGCTGTCAGAACGTACGTCATACAGCATCGGTTCGATCACCCATCCGACCACGTCGCCTGATTTTGAAATGAGTTCGATCTCGCCGGCAGTGGAATACATGTAAAGAATGTCTCCGCTGGAACTGGTCGCTTTGAGCGTTCCGGACACATTGATCTGTGAAAATTCGATCTCGCCGGATGCAGTATTCGCAGAAACGCTTTCAATCTTGCATTTAGAGACGTTTATCGTGCCCGACGAAGTGGTGACAGAGACTTCGCCGCATCTGCAGTCACTGCAGAAAACAAGTCCGGAACTGTTGACGGAAATTCTCGATAAACATCCGGAAGTGGAGTTTGTTCAGATCCAGCTTAAGCTGCCGGCTGTGATCGTCAGAGTCTCGTATTCCTGCTCGGGCAAAAAGACGTAAAGCTCGGTATTGTCCTGTCTCCAGATGCGCTTATACCACGGATACGATGAATCTTCACTGCATTTCACGATCAGCATATCGT
The DNA here is from genome assembly GCA_902787275.1 of Oscillospiraceae bacterium. Classification (GTDB taxonomy): domain Bacteria; phylum Bacillota; class Clostridia; order Oscillospirales; family Acutalibacteraceae; genus UBA1425. The sequence goes on from CADAGA010000290.1 coordinate 2,397, forward strand.
CGTCTGTTTCCACAGAGCAGCAGTCGCGGGACGCCGATTTCGAGCGGACGTTACATACGGAAGTGGTCGAGCGCAGGACGTGCACGTCGACGTGTTTTGACTCGATACGAACGTCGTGAATCTTTCCGGGAACAGTATAGTCATACGTTTCAAAAGCTTCGTTGATCGTCAGCTTGTCCCAATCGAATCCGGCACGGTACAGCGACATGTAGATCAGTGATCCGCCGGCAAGGAGCATAAGAACAGAAAGGATAAGAGCGACTTTCGTGGAAGTTTTCATGATACATTCCCCTTTCCGGCGATTCTTTTTTTACACTTGCGCACTGCGGCCACCGTGCCGCGGCATACGGCTTTGGCCAGAACTTTAGACAGCAGGAACAGCAAAATCGCAAAGCCGCCGCAGACAAGGCTTGCGCCCAGCAAAAACAGACCGTGCATCAGATCGTGCTCCACGATCGTCCAGACAGAAAGGCCGAGACCGGCAATACAGGACGCAGCAAGGGCAAAGTCGACGACATACAGAGACAGAAGCAACGACCAGACCACGATATAAAGAGAAAGTATAATGATAACCAAGGAAAGCAGGATCGGCAGCCAGACAGGACTGCCAAGCACAAGCAGCACAACTTCCCACGCTTTCGGACGTCGTGCCGATCTCGCTTTTGCGCGCATGAGCGTCGGCAGCGGCAATTCCACGCGGATGCGATCGGCCGCGTCTTCCGGCAGGCCGATCTGTTCGACCGCTTCATATTCCGTCATTCCGTCCTCAATGCGGTCGTCGATCATTTCTGCGTAATATTGCAGCGACTGTTCGACATCCTGCTGCGGCAGATCGGAAAGGTACTGCTGCAGCTGCTCCAGAAACTCCCGTTTATTCACGTTCCCCTTCTCCCTTCATCACAAAATCATGGATAGAGACGATCTCCTGCCAGTCCGTACGGAATTCTTCAAGACGGTGAATCCCGGACTCCGTGATATGGTAATACTTTCGCAGTCGCCCGTTGTGCTCGACACTGTAGACCGTCAGGCACTCCGCCGACTCCAAACGGCGCAGGATCGGATACAGCGTAGACTCCGACAGCTCCACGTACGGCTTCATATCCTTGATGATCTGATAGCCGTAGGAATCCTCGTGACGGATCGCGGCAAGCACGCAGACGTCTAAAAGACCGCGTTTCAGTTGAATATCCATCCTATGCCTCCTTTCACACAATACTATACTACGCATAGTATGATTTGTCAAGTAAAAAAAGAACCGTGATCGGAAATCCGAATCACGGTTCTTTCTGGTCGGAGTGACGGGACTTGAACCCATGGCCTCTTGGTCCCGAACCAAGCGCGATACCAAACTTCGCCACACCCCGATGTTCGACGGCTCTGCTATTATATAATAAAGCCGTCGAAAAATCAAGTCTTTTTTGAAATAATTTTTAAATCATTCGACGTCGTTGTCCCACTTCTCGCTGATTTCGGGATAAGCGGACAACGCGTCCTTGAATATCTTGCGGATC
>CADAGA010000291.1 GCA_902787275.1 Oscillospiraceae bacterium
TCACGTTTTCGCAAAGCGAAAACACATCACGTGCGACAGCACGCATCACTTTGCGAAGCATAACATCACTTCGGGATTTGGCATGGACAAATCCCGATTCCTACGCAAACTCCGTCATATCCGCGCAGAAAAACGCGTGTCGGCGGGTTCGGTAATTCTGACCATTCGGCAAACGCGGTTGCTTGACGGGCTGATTACCGTACGTCCAGTGAGAAGAGCCGCATCTGCGTTCCTCCCGCGTGCGCTGCCAGAGGCGTCAGGCGCAGAGCGGAGAGCTTCCTGCCGTGTAAAGGCAGCTTGACAAGCCGGTGCAGATTGTTCGTTGTTTTCTTTGTGATCACAGGGCTTCCCGTCTCATCCAAGCCCTCCAGAATAAAGTCGGAGCAGAGCGTGGAGGGCAGATGCATCACCGGCGAATCGGGCAGCAGATTGCAGCGCGTCATGTGCCTGCGCTCGGTCTGCGAACCGGGCAGCGTCTGTCTGTCAAGGTCTGAATCAAAGACGATGCGCACCTCCTTGATCTGTCGCGGCGTGCGGAACCGGCAAAGGATCTGCTGTCCCGCTTCGCAAACAAACACGTTTTCGCGGTCGTTGCCGTCACGCAGGTTTTCGAGCGCGGCAGCGTATGCGCCGTCCAGCGTCAGTTCCGCCTGCGTCATGACTTCGGAGGGGGCCCTGGGATGATGCGGCAGCATACAGTCGTCCCAAAGCAGGGCGTCCTGCAGCGCGGCAAGATACGTTTCGTACACGTCATGCGGCATAGCGTCGTGCGCGGCAGCTATTGCGGCGGCTGTGCCGACGGCTTGTCCGCAAAGCGCGCAGGTCGCCATCACTCTGGACGAGGACATGGCTGCGTGCGTCATGGAGATATTTCTTCCGGCGAAGAAAAGATTGCGGATATTCGCCGAGTAGAGCGCGCGGTACGGGATCGCGTAGGGCGCGGGCGTATCATAGGCGGTGTTCGGATGTCCGTCATAACGAAATCCCGCCGGATCGTGGTCGTCCAGCGGCCATCCGCCGTAGGCCGCAGCGTCGGGCCAGTTTCTGTCCGAAAGAATGTCGTTCTGCGTAACGATAACCTTGCCGAGCATGCGCCGGGACTCGCGTTTGCCCGGCAGAAAACCGATAAAATCAAGCTGCCAGTATTCCGCGTTCTTGAACTCGCCGCTGTTTTTGACGTAATCCCACATCCCGTATGCGAGCGCAACCAGTTCGTCACGGATCTGCTCCGCGTCCGCCACGGTGTTCCTGTCTCCGCCGAGCTCAAGATACCAGAAATTCTCCGAGTCGCTGTTCAGATCCGGCCTTCTGTACCGAAGATCCTCCGCGTGCAGCTTTTTGGCAAACGGCGGCGCAGTAAAAGAAACCTTATCTTTTCCCAAATGCGCCTGGATCAGACAGGAGCTGCCCATTGTCTTTTGATCCGCGGCCGGCACGTTTATGCGTTCTCCGAATTCCGAAGCCGCCTCTCTGCCGACCCGAAAATGCGCACCCGTTAAAGGGGCGAGAATGCTGTCTCCGGAACAGTCCGCGAAATAGTTTGCGCGCACGCGGATGAAACGCTGTGTCGTCATCTGCCACCCTGTAACGGATTCGATCGTTTCCTTGTCTTTCATCTGCGCGTCGAAACAGGAGCAGTTCAGCAGGAGCGTAATGTTCGGTTCTCTTTTTACGAATTGATAAAGCAGAGCGTCAAACATCGGATACAGCTTATACGGATTCATCCACAGGTTCTCCATGAATAACTCCTCGAGCAGTCCGGTTTCGGTGACGTTCCTGCCTTGAGCGCCGCATACCCACATACGGATCTCGGACGAGGCGTTGCCGCCCAGCATCGGGCGTTCATGCATCAGCACGACCTTGATCCCGCGACGGGCAGCAGCAACAGAAGCGCAGATGCCCGCCAATCCGCCGCCGACCACGCAGAAATCAGCTGCATAATCCATGGTTTCCGGCATTGTTGTTCCTTCTTCCTTATCGTTCAGATCCCGATTTCGTCAACCGGCAGACTTTGTGATTTGCTTGTTCACCGTCAGATCGTGACAGCCTTCAGATGCTTTTCTTTATCCGTAAACCGTGTTTTCGACGTTTCCGCCTTTCGTCACGACGTTTTCGACAGGCGTTCCGACGCAGAGGAATTGCTCGATCGGCTTTAATGCCTGCACGTTCTCAAACCGGATATTTTTGACCTGCGGCATCTCGCTGCCGCGTCCGTCTGTGCGGTTTTATTTCTGCGCTTCTCCGGCGG
>CADAGA010000292.1 GCA_902787275.1 Oscillospiraceae bacterium
CTGCAACCTGAAACGCGAGAAGGGATTCCTCTCGGCGAACGAAGGCGTCGCACACATGTGCGGACACGACTTCCATACCGTCGGTCTGCTGGAAACGGCCGGACGTCTGGCGGCGATGAAAGACAGCCTGAGCGGGACAGTCATCTTCTGCTTCGAGTCGGGCGAGGAGATGGGCCTGGGCGACGACGTGCGCACGCTTCTGGCCGAACAAGGGGGCGCCGACGCCGTATTCAGCATCCACGTGCAGGCCGATTATCCCGTCGGCAGCGTCGTGATCCTCGACGGCTCATGCACGGCTGGCTGCGAGACTTTCCATATCGACGTGAAAGGCAAGAGCTCCCACGGCGCCACGCCGCACCTGGGACTCGATCCGCTCAACTGCGCCGCGCAGATCCTGATCACGACCAATTCGATCATCTCGCGCCGCGTCAACTCCCGCGAGGCGGCCGTGATCACGCCGTGCCAGATCCACGGCGGCTCCACATGGAACAGGATCCCCGATGACTGCTTCATGGAGGGGAGCACGCGCTTTTTCGACGAACAGATCGGACGCGACCTGCACGCCATGCTTGATCAGACCGTCGCCGGCGTGGCGGCCGCGTGCGGCTGCGAAGCAAAAACGGGATGGCGGAACCTGACGCTGCCCGTCGTCAACGCCCCCGAGCTGACACAGCTTGCCCGTGAATCGGCCCGCGCCGTCGGCATCGACCTGATCGCCGGACAGCCGTGGATGGCGTCCGAAACCTACGCCCGATTCAGTGAGATCTGTCCCACGTTCATGGCTTTCACCGGCTGCGCGAACGCCGAGACCGGCTGCGGCGCGCCGCAGCACAGCGATCGTTTTGAAGCCGATGAAAGAGTCCTTGCCGTGAACGCCGCGCTGACGGTGGAGTTCGTGAAACGCTTCCTGGCCTAACGATCATCCGGTTACACGCAGAACGAGCAGAAAGAACGGGGCTGGCGTATAAATTTCCGCCAGCCCCCGTTCTTTATCTTCCGTCAGTTACGCGTCCTTACAGAAACGCGCGGAGAAACTCCCACAGCAATCTGCCTCCGTAAAAGACGATGACGCTTCCGCAGACGATGTTGAGCGCACGCAAAAAACCCGCTCCGAGACGTTGTTTCATGGCCGAGACGATCAGCGTGATGGAGACGAACCACAGCGGCGAAGCCGTCAGGCAGCCGGCGATGAACGGCCGCACAGCCGGCACGGGCAGCGAAGCGCGAAACGCACCGAAAAACAGCGTCGTGTCGATCAGCGCCTGCGGATTGAACCACGTGACGACGAACGCCGTCACGATCGCCTTTTTCAGGGAAAAAGCCCGCTCTTCGCGTTCCAGCTCTTTCGCAGGAGAAAGGATCAGCCCAAGGCCGACGCGCAGCACAAACAAACTGCCGATCAGCAGCACGGCGTTCTTCACGAGCGGGAAGGCAGAAATCAGCGAGCCCATGCCGAAAAACGCGCCGAGCGTCAGCGACATGTCGAACGTGAACACGGCTGCCGCCACCGCTAAAGCGCGAACAAGCGGCAGGCTCATCGCCGAGTTGATGACGAACAGATTCTGCACGCCGATCGGCGCGATCGAAGCCAGCGCTACCGTCAGCCCCTGGAAAAAATAATTCATCGCGTTTCCCCTTTCGGCACACGCAGACGCGTCAGATCGACAATGATATTGCCGAACCCGCCGTCGGTGCGCTTCCATTTCCGATCGACGGGATAGACGAAGCGGAACCGCTCGTCATTGCGGAACACCGGCCCCGTCACGTTGCCGGCCAGCGCGTCGCGGCAGCCTTGGATCAGGTCGTCGATGATCGATGCCGGCATCTCCGTGTAGTTGTGAAAGTTGTACCACTCGCTGATCTGATGGTGGCGCATCTGCTTGAGGTGCAGCAGAGAAGCCAGATACTCCTCCGTCGTCGTCGAGCAGCTGAGAAACAGGAACGTGCTGCGGCTGCCCGCGTCGCCGGAAAAGAAAATGCCCGTTTTCGAGTCGAGAAAACCCATCGAACCGCGAGAATGTCCCGGCACGTCGACTGCCGTAACGATCCGCCGCCCCAGGTCGAAGCGACTGCCGTCGTGCAGCGCGCGCCACACCATCGGTCGCGGCGGCGTGAAATCGTCGCGCGTAAAGTTCACCGGCTTGCGCCGCAGCTCGCAGAGCCTGCGTTCGAACCAGTACTTGCGGTCGAGCGTCTCATGCGACGCGATCATGTTTGCGTCGCCCGCGGGGAT
>CADAGA010000293.1 GCA_902787275.1 Oscillospiraceae bacterium
AGAGAGCTGATCAATACAGCAAAAAGCTTTTCCGACGAAGAGATCAGCGAGTATCTGAATGACGCAAATACAAGGATCCGGGACCTCGATAAGATCGAGAATAAAAACGTGCTGGACTTTGCACGTCTGTATCGCGCGTATGACGAATACGTAAAAAAGAATCATATCGGCGCCCTTTCCAGCCGTTGCTGGCCGGACTTTTTTGTGGACTTCGGCACGCCGGTCTGCGCGGTGCTCGCGATCCTGAACGATCTCGGAATTCCCGCCGCCTGTGAGGCGGATACTTACGGCGCGCTGACGATGTTCATCTGTCAGTTCCTGACCGGGAAGCCCGCGTTTTTCGGAGATCCCGTCTCCATGAACGAGATCGACAACACCGTGACCTTCTGGCATTGCGGCACCGCGGCCTGCTCTCTTGCAAGGGAGGATACCGGCGCGCTGGCAGGCAAGCACTGCAACCGGCACATCGGCCCTACGCTGGAATTCGGCTGCAAGCCCTCTCCGCGCGCCACGATCTTCCGCATCGGCAGAGACGCATCCGGGAAATTCCGCATGTTTATCAGCACAGGAGAAGCCCTTGATAAGCCGCAGCAGTTCTACGGCACGTCCATTGTGATCAAAACAGATACCGAGGCGTCCGGCGTTGTGCACCGCTCCGTGCGCGACGGTTGGGAGCCGCACTTTGCCGTCGCGATGGACGATATCAAGGACGAGCTTCTGATCCTTGCGGATCAGCTTGGTCTGGAAGCGATCGTCTACTGAGATGGCGATTCAAACACAGGGGCTTTTGTTTCTCCTGATCGTTCTGCTTTCCAATATCATCCAATGCATCACCGGATTTGCCGGGACCGTGCTTGCGATGCCGTTTTCTGTCATTCTGATCGGAGACGCGCCGGCAAAGGCGATCCTGAACGTGCTCGGCGCCGCAGCCTCCGTCGGGGTCGTGATCCCGGGATTCCGAAAGATCAACAAAAAGGAATTTCTTAAAATCGTCGGGTTCATGATGCCGGGCATTATTTCCGGGTATTTCCTGAGTCAACTGCTTGCATCCGCTGTTCGCGTCGCGCATATCCTGCTTGGCTCGATCGTGATCCTGTTCGCGATCCTGAATTTTGTAAAGCTGTTCTCAAAAAAAGAAGCAAAAAAGCCCGGTCCCGTTCTGTCTGCAGTCATTCTGCTGGCGTCCGGTCTCATCCACGGCGTATTCGTATGCGGCGGTCCGCTGCTTGTGACGTACGCCAGCCGCCAATTTGACGATACCGAGGAATTCCGGTCCACACTTTCCGCAGTCTGGATTGTACTGAATGGGATCATGATCGTTTCTCACTGGCAAAGCGGCTATTTTGCTCGGGAAACGCTGTTTCTGCTCGCGATTTCGCTCGTGATCCTTGTCGCTGCGGTCCTGATCGGCAATCTGATCGCAAAGAAACTGAGCAAAAAAGTGTTTTTAGTTCTTTCTTACGTCTTAATGATCATCAGCGGGCTTTCTCTGCTGATTCAATAAAAAAAGAGGAGTGAACCAACAATGGCACAACAATTCGCTTCCACCCACGGCATTTCATTCAAAGAAAAGATCGGCTACGCGTTAGGCGATATGGGCGGACTGCTGACCTTCGGTCTGATCTCGTCGTTTTTGAACGTTTTCTATACCGAAGCGCTTCATATCCCGTTGCCGCAGATCACGGTCCTGCTTCTTGTCGCCCGCATCTGGGACGCAATCAACGATCCGCTGTGGGGATCTTTTATCGATTCCAGAAAACCGACCAAACACGGCCGCTTCCGTCCTTATATTCTCGGCGCGTCCGTTCCGCTGGCGATCGCCGCGGTGCTGATGTTCACAAAGATCCCCGGGCTCACCACGACGCAGTACCTGATCTTTGCCTACGTGACCTACATCTTCTACGGGATGATGTATACCGGCACGAATATTCCTTACGGCTCGCTCGCGTCCGTCATCACGGACGACGAGAAGGAACGCGCCTCGCTTTCCATGTGGCGCTCCATCGGCGCCGGATTCGGCGGGCTCCCCGCGCAGATCCTGCTGCCGCTGTTTGTATATACCACAGTTGCCGGATCGGATGAAAAGACCCTTGATACCACGAAATTCACGCTTTCCGTCGCCGTTCTTGCGGTGCTGACGGTCGTGATCTATTTCCTCCATTTCAAGATGACAAAGGAGCGGATCACGCTGCCGCCCAAAC
>CADAGA010000294.1 GCA_902787275.1 Oscillospiraceae bacterium
GTCGATAAGCGATATTTGTATCATACCGCGAACGTTTGCCCGTGGCAAATCCGCCGCGGCATTGTATAATAACGTTAAAAAGGAAAGGTCGGAAACGCCTGATCCGCGAGTCATAAATAAGGAGGTTTTGCCACCATGTTCAACGTCACTTTCAACGACGGCTCCATGCTTGAGTGCTCCGCCCCCGTGAGCGGTGAAGAGCTGCTGCGCGCACGCGGCCTAGAAAACGAGCCCGTGCCCGTCGTCGCCTGGCATGTGGATCATCTGCTGCGCCCGCTGAACTGGGTCATTGACGACGACGTTCAGGTCGACTGGATCGATCTGAGCACGCCCGAAGGCATGGCTGTGTATCAGAGCTCGCTCAGCTTCCTTCTCTGCATTGCCGCGCGGCGCGTCCTCAATCGCAGCCTGCGCGTCAACAACTCCATCTCCGAAGGGCTGTTCTGGGTCATGGAAGCTGCTTCGGGCGATCCGATCGTCGCCGAGGGCGAGGAGATCTCCGAAGAGGGCGTCGCGGCGCTGAAAAGCGAAATGCAGCGCATGATCGACGCCGATCTGCCCTTTACGACCGAAATCACGCCTGTCGATAAGGCGCGCCGCTGGTTCAATGCCCATGGCCGTCCGGGCAAGGCGGCGCTGCTGGCCTGCGCCATGTCCGAACAGCCGGTGGAGCTGTCCGTGTGCGACGGCGAAAAGGACATGTTCTACACACCTCTCGTGGCGCGCACGGGGTATCTGCGCACGTTCGACCTGTCGCGTCTCGCCCCGGGCCTTGTATTGCGCTTTCCGACAACGCAGTCGCCAAAGGCGCTGCCTGCATTCCGGCCGTCAGAAAAACTGCAAAAGGTGTTTCTCGATTACGCCGAGTGGATGCGCAAATTCCGCATCCTCACGATGGTGCAGGTCTGGGACGAAGTGACGCGTGACGGCGGCCGCGAGCTGATCCTGATGTCCGAGGCGCAGCACGCGCAGCAGATCGCGCATATCGCCGAGGACTTCCTCTCCGTGCCGACGCGGCGCGTGATCACGATCGCCGGGCCTTCCGCCTCCGGCAAGACGACTACGTCGCACAAGCTGAGGATCCAGCTGATGGTGCACGGCCGCCGGCCGATCGCCGTTTCCCTTGACGATTATTTCGTCGATCGGGAAAAATGCCCGCTCGACGAAAACGGCAAACAGGATTTCGAGGCGTTGGAAACGATCGACCTGGCCCTGTTTGACCGCCAGATGGCGCAGCTTCTTGCTGGTGAGACGGTGCGACTGCCGAAGTTCGATTTCTTCAACGGCAAGAGCATGCCCGGCCCGGAACTGAAGCTGGAGCCGGAAGACGTGCTCATCGTCGAAGGTCTGCACGCCCTCAACGACCGCATCTTTGGAGCCATCCCACGCGAGAGCCGCTACGGTATTTTCCTCTCGCCGCTGACGGGGATCAACCTCGACAAGCACACGCGCACCAGCACCACTGATCACCGTCTGCTGCGGCGGATGCTCCGCGACGCCCGTTCGCGCGGCTACAGCCCTGAGCGCACCCTGCTGCGCTGGCCGTCGGTTGTGCGCGGCGGCATGAAGTGGATCTTCCCGTATCAGCACAACGCCGACGCGATGTTCAACTCTTCGTTGCTCTACGAACTGCCGGTGATGCGCGTTTACGCTGAAGGCCTGCTTCGTTCCATCGACGAGAACTCGCCGGTGCGCGGCGAAGCAATGCGCCTGCTGCGTCTGCTGCGCAGCGTGCCGGTCATCGACCCCGACACAGTGCCGAGCAACTCGCTGCTGCGCGAATTCATCGGCGGCAGCCTGATCGAAATCTGACCATGACGCGCGTGACGATGGCAGATGTGGCTGCGGCTGCCGGCGTCAACAAGGGCACCGTCAGCCGTGCTCTGCGGGGCGACAAGAGGATCTCGAACGAGACGCGCGAGCGAATCTGGCGGATCGCGCGGGAGCTGGGCTACGAACCGGATGCCGTCGCCAGCGGACTGTCGAGCCGCCGTACGGGCGTCGTCGCGGTCGTCGTCGAAAAAATGGACCGGCCTTGGACGGGCGCGTTCCTGGCCGCTGCTGCGGGCGTGCTCTCGCGTTGCAAGATGGAAGCGCTACTGTTCGAGGCCGGCAGCCCTGCACGCACACACGCCGATATCGTCCGCC
>CADAGA010000295.1 GCA_902787275.1 Oscillospiraceae bacterium
GGCGCTGACGGATCTCTCCCTGCTTCGCATGGGAGAAGGCTACGAGATGCGCGAGTATCAGGCGATCGCCGCCGCGATGCTGGCCAAAAACCAGAGCTATGCCGACGGCCTTGCCGCAGCCGCCGAGGATTTTGCGGAAAACTATGACAAGGGCGCGCCCTGTGCGGTTCAGGCATATAAAATGCTCGACCTGCTCTATGTGGACGATCTTGAGGCGCACTCGATGTCCTCGTTTATTGTCAAACAACCCGACGATATGTCGCTTACGGAGATGCTGAAATCCGCCCCGATCATCAACGATTATCTGAAGGGCAACGAGGGCAATCCCTATAAGGATTTCGACTGGATGGATCACACCCCGTTAAGTGAGTTTATCCTGGAAGGAAATGCCGACGTAGAGTTTTTCAACAAGCTGCTCTCCTTCGGAACCCCCGCGATCATCAGCGCCGTCAACACGGCTTTGTGCACCGGAAGCGCGGAATATGAGAATGACTATAACCCGGACACGGATGCTTATGAGACCCGCGTCTGGGCCGAGCGCGTTTATGACAGCGATATTCGCGACATGATCAGCGAAGGACTCACCGCCGATGAATGGCGTTCCTTTGACAGCGCATACATGGATACCGCGAGACAGATCTCGTCCTCGATTCAGGATTTTGCCACGCAGTATCTGAACGCAAAGGCGCGCGGGTCCAGCATCGAATCCCTGGGCGATACCGACGCCAAAGACGCGGAGGGCGTCATTGAAGAGCTGCCGGAGATGACGGAGGGCGACATGGACGGCGTTTTCCTCGCGGCATTTGAGATCCTGAACCGTTACCGGTACGACGACTCCCAGCTGCTCGGCGATTGGATCGTTGCCGCCGGAACCAGAACGTATGCCACCGATGAGGATTTCCGCAGCCTTTATGTTCTGGCCGACGTGTTCTCCCCGGCGCAGCTGACGATGATCAAGTATTGCGGCTTCTATACCTTCGTGAACAGCATGCTGCAGCCGGAGGAAGAAAGCTCGGAATCAAACGAAGCGTTCAAAGCGGTCATCAGCGGACTGAAAACGCTGGTCAACAAAGGCGAGGAATACCGCGTGCCGATCTGGATGGGCGTGGATAACGGCCTGTATTACGGCAAGGTCGCCATGACGAGCGACGCCATCCGTCAGTCCGGCGCCAACGCGGCTCTGCAGCTCTCGCAGGCGGAAAGGAACGCCGCAGACGACGCGCTCCGGCAAAAATATATCGCCATCGGTTCCGGCGTGATTTCGCTCCTCACGATTGTGGCGAACGTTGCGATCTATCTCAAGGGAGCGGCGCTGATCAAAGCGGGCATCACGACAGGCGTTGCCGCGGCAGGCGGATTCTGGGCGTTTCTGACGTCCGCCACTTCGCTCGTGACGAAGATCAACATTTATCTGCTGCTGATCGAGATCGTCATCACCGTCGTGTGCGCGGTCTACAAATGGATCAGCGACGAGCTCCATGTGCCGTCCTCGGAATACACGGATATGCCTTCGCTGCTGTTTGACAGCAAGACAACGTCCAACGGCGTCCGGGTTGTGAAATACAATGCGGTCACGGAGCCGTATCGAGGGCGTATCGCCGATCTGAACGCTTATACCGGCAATCAGTGGAATCTGGTTTTCCTGACCCACGACGCGGACGCGGGTTCTCCGCTGGTGGTGCCGAAGGACAAAGATCCCTTCTGCTTCAAGATCAATGACAGCTCGACGCCGGCGGGCTATCAGCCGCTGGCGCAGTTCGGACAGCTGAGCGCGGCGGATATCAACTTCGGCGCTTACGATCTGAAAAACGACGAGAAGAACTATCTCTTCTTTGCCACGGAGAAATCTCAGCAGGGCAACACCGGCGAAACCGTCCATAGCGGCAAGTACATCGGAGACCTGAAGGTGTTCACCGCGGATACCGTAGAACGCTGCAAGGCGAAGATCACGACCGCCTCCGGCAGCTATTTTGCCTTTGACTACAACCTCGGCACGGCGGACGCTCCCTGCTATATCGGTTATTCTCTGACGAATGCAGAAAGCACCGCCATCAAGGATATCCGTTATTTTGCCGGCGAAAACGCGTCGAGCATCACCTTCGGCGGGGCGGAATACACCCTGTCGGGTGAATTGCCGTCCGGCAGCCGCAGCAGCCTGGTCGGCACGCCGATCGGCGCGGAGCTTGCCAGCGTCAAATCCCCGGAGGATGCGCCGGAAGGCTGGGAGCCGATCGTTCATTTCTCGGGAACGCCGATCAAGCTGTTCGGAGAGAAAAAAGAGCCGTTTGCCGTCTATTTTGAGCCAAAGGTGAAGTATACGGAAGGCACGCTCTACGTCGGAGGCTTTGCCTTCTATCAGGCGGACTATGAATGCTGGTATTACAACGGCGACAACAAGCCGCTCGGCGCGACGGACAAAGAGCAGCGGGAGGAATCCGTGAATGAAATGCTCTCCGTCCTGCGCTGGCAAAAGGGCGGGATCGCAACGGATCAAGAATCGCTCCCCGATACCGCTTCGCTGACGCGGGAGGATATCGATCGCGCGATCGATCTTGCCTCCAACATGAGCTACAGCGGGAAAAAATACGGCGCCTACTCCGCGAGATATAATGAGCTGACGGCGCATCTGTATTTGATCTACGCGCTGACGTATAACCCGTACCGCGCGATTAGGGACGTCGCGCTCTATTCCTCCGCCACGGCAAACGACAAGGGCCTGTTTACCACGCTGACAAAGGAAGTCCTGTTTTATCAGAACGGCGTGGAACGGAAGGCGATCGGCGGATATGCGGTCTGTGACGATCATTACACCACGACCTCCACGGAGCTGCATTCCGACAAGCAGATCAGAGCGTCGCACGCCTATATCTCTGCCGAGGA
>CADAGA010000296.1 GCA_902787275.1 Oscillospiraceae bacterium
GCAAACGCCCCACGCCGAAGCGCCGCCGAACCAGAGTCCGGTCAGCTTGTGCACGCCGGCGTCACCGCTCGGCACGGTCGTAAACAGCGTCTCCTGCGGGAACGTCAGATCGACGTTCTGCGAACAGGTCAGATACAGCACGAACTGCGTGTCGGTTTCGGCGAACGGTACGGACGGCAGCACAAACGTGCAGTCGCCGCCGGTATCAAACGCATACTTGCGATTCGGCTCGAACGTTCCGGCAAAGCGCAGGACCGCGTCGTCCGGCACGCGGATCGTACCCATCGCGTCGGCAGAGACGTTGATGCACTGCGACAGGCTGCGCAGCGCGGACTTCGCCGCGTCAGGAAGGCGGTCCAGATCGTCGTAGGTCACGCCGCCGCAGCTGAAGCGATCCGGCGTGAAGCCCGCGATCGGCGGCGGGTCTGAAGGCTGATTGTTTACGTTCCAGCCCGCGTAAACCATTCCGGCCATTCCACCGTTGAAATCCTGCGGGAAATAGGAGTATCGCACACCGCCGACCGTAACGGAAACGACAAACAGCGGCATACCCGTGTCGTATTGCCGAAGATCCGAAATCTCGATGCCGTCGTCATAGTCCAGACCGACCGGATCGCTCGTGTACTCGTACAGACTGCAAATGATGCCCTGCCCGCCCTGTACGAAAACCGGTACGTCCATGATGCTTTCGCCCGTGACCGCTTCGTCGCGGACAACGAGATCGCTGTAGGCGTCAAAGCCGAGCGGTGTTACGTCGTCGGGCGCGCCGTGCTCCACAACAGACAGACGGTCCGTCAGATCGTCCAGATCCGCGCCATAGTACCGCACCCATTGGGAGCCGTCCTTTCTGTAGATGCCGCGCTTGTCCGCCGTCGTCTCCAAAGCCAGCACGTCGTACAGAAACGGGTGCTGCGGCGCGGATTGCCTGAACTGCTCAAACACGCCAAAATCGCAATAGTCGCCTGGGAAAGGAAGCTGCGCACAACTGACCGCTATGCTTGCGCCGTCCTCGATCAAAAAGCACACGTTCCATCCCGGCCACAAACAGAGCGTTCCGCCGAACGCGCCGTCCCTGCCTGTCAGAACGCCTGAAATGTTTTCAAACGCGTAGAAGAAAAGCGCTGACGCTCCCACATTCTCATCAATGCGGATGTTGAAATCCTCAAAAATGTTTGAAGCGTCAACGCCTTCCGTCTCACAGATCACCACATACCTCTTCGGATCATTTTGATCGGTAACGAAGAACATACCGGCGCCGCCGAACACCGGATCAGCCTGCACCTCGTCCTGCTTGTAAACGGGCAAAAGCATGATCCCGACATCATCGTTTTCCGTTTCAATCTCCAGAACCGATCCGTCGATCTGTGCGGAAGGATCATATACCAGCCGGCGCGAAATCGTCAAGGGCGCATCTGCATCCGTCTGCGCATCATACTGCGACAACGGCTTCAAAACGACGTCCTTCCCTGTGACGAATCCGACTTCGCTCAGCGGATTCACGCCGCTCACGAGCGCGGCGTAGGACTCCGAGACGCGGAGTCTGTCCAGCGACGGCCGGGAACACCTTACCGAGCTTCTGGAATTCATGGAGGAAAGCTCCCTCACCACGCTTTACTTCATAATTTCCGTTACTCCCGACAAATCTGCCGGAAAAAAAGAGTCTCTGGTATCTCTCATTGAAGAAAAGATTCCGCTGGTGCGGCTCAGAACCGGTTTCGGCACCCGGGAACAGGCCGAGACCTACATGAAGGAGCTGGTAACCGGAGCGGGTTACGACAAATGGATGGACGATGCGGTAAACCAGATCCGGAGGGATTCCCGCGCCGAATTTTCCATGAGCATCGTGAACGACATCTTCAAGAGCTGGAGCAGGCGGGTGCTCTGCAATACCGTATACAGCTACGGGAACGAGATCCGGCCCCCGAAAGCCAAAAGGAAGACCAAGGTCCGTCCCGCCCGCCAAAGACTCGGAGACATGATCGGACTTGACCGGGTCAAGGAGATTGTTGACCGCATCATTGCCGTAACCTCGGTGTCAAAGCGCCGGAAGGATCTCGGACTTGACGACAGCATCAAATCGCGGCACATGA
>CADAGA010000297.1 GCA_902787275.1 Oscillospiraceae bacterium
CCCCGCGAGCAGAAGACCGTAGGCCGGAAGCTTGTGCGTGCGGTTGATCTGAATGATCGTCTCGATGACTCTCTGCTTCACGCGCTCCATGCCGTAGAGCTCCTCGTCAAGAATCCGGCGCGCTCTGACCGGGTCGATCGACTCAAAATACGTGCTCTGCCAGCGGATATTGAGGACCGTCGCGAGCGCGCGCTGCGCGTGAAGCCGCTCCTCAGGGCTGATCGATGTCGATTTCGCCTGCGCGATATTCCGCTTCGCCCAGCTTCTGATATTGGCCGGGAGCGTCGAGCCCGCGCATTTGAGAAAATCGACCATCGCATACATGTCCGTGATGTGCAGGCGCTCCTGCTCGTCCTCCTCCCGATCCTCGTCCTCCGTCTCATTTTCCGGGAGCCGGCTCTCGAGCAGACGCTCGATGACCAGACGATCTACAGGCTGGACTCCAACGACGTGACGGTGAACGCGGGTTCGGGCCTGAGCGCGTACGAGGTCAGCCCGAACGCCACCGCGGTCCTCTACATACCCGCGGGCAGCACGCTGACGCTGATCGATCCATACGGCGAAGCGGTCGAGTCGTTTACGCTCGTGATATTCGGCGACGTCAACGGCGATCAGCGCTATGACGGAACGGACGCCTATCTGGTCAGACTCATCGTCAACGGCATGATCCCGTCGGCGGCGCTGACCGATGCGCAGCGCCTGGCGGCCGACTGCAATCACGACGGGACGGTCGATTCGCTCGACGCCGCTATCCTTGTGCATGCCGGGCTGCTGCTGGAAAGCGTTGATCAGTCGCTGCCCGTTGACGAGCTTGCGTCGAACAGCGTTTATCTGGATTACTGCGGCCTGATCGATCAGACGATCATCCCTGCCGACGAAACGCCTTCAGCTCAGCCGCAGGAACCGGCCGCCGAGCCGGTCAGCATTGTGGAACAGATCCTCACCTTCTTCCGTCATGTGCGGATCTGGCTGTTCAACATTTTGTTCGTGAAAATCTGACCGAATCCCGCAATAATAGCGTTGACAACAATCACGAAAAAGGAAAGATAGCATGAAACCGTTTCTCATCTGGTCGCTGCTGTTCGTCTGTGTTGAATGCATTCTCTCGGCGGTGCAGTTCTTACTGCGGCGAAAAGATTTCAAAAAAACGACGCGGGTATTGATCACGGCCGCCAAAGCGCTGTCGGCGGTCGCGTGCGGCGCGCTGGTGATGGGAGGACCCGTTTTTTTCCGGCCGATCCAGCCGCTGATGGTGATCCTATATGCCGTGCTGTTCACGGATGCGGCGGCGGACGCCGTGTGCGGTCTTGGCCGCGCTCTGCGCAAAAGTGAGCGACGGTTTGCCGTTTCCAAGGCGGTCAGCCTGTTTCTCGGCGTTCTGTTCTTTGTTTACGGCACAGTCAACATGCAGATCATTCGGCCGGTCGCGCACGTCTACACGTCACCGAAATTGACGAACACGCACAAAATCGTGTTCTTAGCCGATCTGCACGTGGGCAGCGCACAGAAGTTTGACACAACCAAAAAGATGATCGACGATATCCGAAACGAGCATCCGGACGCGGTCATCCTCGGCGGCGATATCACCGACGATTACACCGAAAAGGAATTCATGCAGGAAACCTACCGCCTTTTCGGCGAGATCGGCGCGCCGGTCTATTTCATTTACGGCAATCACGAGGTCGTTCAGCACGCGGAATACCGAAAAAACGGACTGCCCTACACCGAGGACGAGCTGCTTCAGACCATGAAAAGCAACGGCATTAACGTGCTCGCGGACGATTATGCCGTACTCGCAGACGATCTGCTGCTGCTCGGTCGTGAAGACGCGGCCGTGCCGGAACGGCGGCAGGAGATCGGCTCGCTGCCCAACCCGGCGCCGGAAAAGTATCTGATCGTTGCCGACCATCAGCCCACGCGCGCCAAGGACAACCTGGCGGCAGGCACGGATCTGCAGCTTTCCGGACATACGCACGCAGGGCAGTTGTTCCCGAACGGTCTGTTCTTTTCCCTGTTCAGCTACACCAAAGGCGATTACGATCTGGGCGGCGGGCGCACGCTTTTAGTCAGCCCGGGCGCCAGCGG
>CADAGA010000298.1 GCA_902787275.1 Oscillospiraceae bacterium
CGGAACACGGAAGATGATCTGTCTTTCCGGCTCCGCGATACGCTCGGCGATGTTCGCCTTGACGTATTCGGGGTGCTTGTCGAACACGGGAGACAGCGACGAGAAAACTTCCTCGACCGTCTGGATGAACTCCGGTTCGGACGCGTTTTTCTCTTTGATCTTGGCGATGGTTTCTTCGAGGTACGCATTCATGGTATATCAGATCCTTTTCAAAAAAATTCAGAAAAAAGGCTAAAAAAAGGCAGAAAAAGGCAAGAATGATTTTTTGTAATTTTAGCACCGTGAAACGGAAAATGCAAGAATTTTTTGAAGTGTAATTGTATATTTATTGAATTTTATCAAATGATTTGCCGTGCTTTTTGAATTTTTATGTAATGTTTACAAAACGCTTTTCAATGAAACAGCCGTTCCATCGCTGCACGGAGGTATCCGATGACCGATACGAACAGATCCCGCAGCGTCGTGTGCCGCTCACACGCGTCGGACGGGACGCCCGCGCCGGCATAGCAGCCGATATTCGGCATGCCCTGCAGCGGATTGCCGAAGAAGTCCTCCGTCAGTTCGTCCTCGACCGCGATCCCCTTCCCGATCAGCGGCGAACGGTCGCTGAGCGCGAAGCTCTGCGCGTCGTGCATATCCGTGCCCGCAAAGCGCGGATCGACGTATCTGCCGCTCAGATCGCCGATCGGGAGAAAAGAGCCGTGGTAGGCGTTCGCGGTGATCGTATTGCCGCGGGACAAGCGCGAAAACGTGTCGAATTCGACGCGCGTGCCTTTCCTGTTGACGATGATATTGTTCGCAAACAGTCCGCTGTGCATGCCGATCACGAGCAGATCCGCGCAGTTGACGATGGTGTTGTTGTAAAACCGGAACCCGTATTCGTTCTTCGTAGACGGCACGGCCACACGCGCACTGCCGCGGTTGTCGTTGACCGAAAGGCAGTAGCGCACGGTGTTGTCGTAGTGTCCGTCCAGACGCGGATTGTTGCACATGAAGCGCATATTGTCGTGCGAATAAATATACTGATACGTGCAGCGGTGGGAATACGTGTCGAAGTCCACGGCCATGCCGTCGCCCACGTTTTCGGAATAGGCGATCTCGCAGTGATCGAACGTGGAGTCGATACTGCCCCAGAACCACATCGGCGCGGTGTAATACAGAACCTCGCCCTGCGCGTCCACGCCCCTGCCCTGACAGGTGCGGATCGCGGAACAGTTCGTGACGAACGCGCCGGCGCACATGCCCAGCACGATCGCCTCGGCGTCCATGTCGTGGAACGCGCAGTTTTCGATCCGCACGCCCTTGTCGAACACGGGGTCGATCGCCGCGTTGTAGTCCGCTTCCTTGTTCGCGCCCCAGACGATCATGCCGTTGCCCGCATCGTAGACCTCGCAGTTTGTGATCGTCAGGTCGTTGACGGGATAGAGCGAACGGGCGGGCAGCCCCTTGACCATCACGGCAGCGCGCGCAGCGGCCGCGCCGGAGGAGAAGTCGTCGCGGCTCGTCATCACACGGTCGTTCTGCATGTCGCGGAACGTCACGTTGTCGATCAGAAATCCCTTGCTCTGCTTCTGCAGCGTGTCGATCCAGATCCCGCCGCCTTCGTGCGCGGTGATCTCCACGTCCCGCACGGTGATGTGATCGCAGTCGAGCAGCGTCAGGACGTTCTTTCGTCCCGAGCACGTCAGCACAGGCTTGTCGCCCTCGCCCCACGCGCCGATCACGACCGGATCGTCTGCCGTACCGGAGACGGACAGCGTCGCACACACGTCGTACGTCCCGCCGCACCTGAACAAAAACTGCGTGCCGGGTCCGATCGAGTAGTCGTGGCCGTCGACTGACCTCCACGGCGACGATGCGGTGCCCTCGTTCGCGTCGCTGCCGGCGGCGTCAAAGTAGTATATCCTTCCTGCGGCGGACGCGAAGCACGTCCCGAAAGCGGAAAGCAGCGCGATGCACAGCAGGATGCTGATTGTTTTCTTCATTTTCCCACCCGACAGAAAACCCCGCCGGTTCACGGCGGGGCAAAAATCATGCTTTGCGGACTGCGGCGGTGACGGA
>CADAGA010000299.1 GCA_902787275.1 Oscillospiraceae bacterium
TTCATTCGTTACCGAATTACCGTACCGTGATTTCTCACGGAAACTTAAAGAAATCTAAGGGTTCTTCTTATCAATCGTTGTTTAATTTTCAAGGTGCTTCCACCCTGCAGCAGGCTTCCCTCCCGCAGCGTGCTTTGCTATTATATACGAATCATTTTCAAAAGTCAAGCCTTTTTTACACTTTTTTTGATAATTTTTTTGGATTCGACAAGACTGTAAAAGATGCCCGCCGAAACCGGTCGGCGGGCAGTTGATCGTCTGTCTATTTATTCTTTTGTTTTGCTTTGGCGCACGCGGAAAAGAACCCCGAGTCCGAGTCCCACCGCAGCCACCAGCAAGCCGATCGGCAGCTTTGCGAAATCCGGCCAGCGCACCGTACGGATCATCTGGTTTTCCGCGACGACCGAAGTGGCATAGCCGCACAGTGAATACAGCAGACCGCATACGAGCGGCACCGCATACATTCCCCTGCCGAAATACCTGTTGCGGCCGGTCAGGAACGACACGGCAAAAAACGTGACCGGCAGCACCGTCCACATGACCGCGACGCTGAAGCCCGAGCTGTCGACGCCGCTTGCGACAAGTCCGAGTGCAAGCACCGACAGACCCCATATGGCAAGCGTGACCAGCACCATCGTCACGATCGAATGCGTTCTCCGGCTTTTTACGGTGTTCGTGCTTTCTTCCAGATACGCTTTGTACGATTTTTTCATTGACGTTTCCTCCTTGAGGAGGTGATCGAGACTCACGTCGTACAGATCGCTCATGCGGATCACGCTGACGATGTCGGGATAGGATTTGCCCGTCTCCCAGTTGGAGACGGTCTGACGGCTGACGCCCAGCGCCTCCGCCGCCTGCTCCTGCGTCATTCCCGCATTGTTTCGCGCATTCTTTATAAGCGTACCGATTTCCATTTGTCTGTCACCTCGCAGTTTTTTGTTCCCTCGGAACGCCTTCATCGTACATTCTGCGGTTCTGTTTGTCTATCAAAAAGCTTTTACTTACGTAAAAAAGCGTGTCAAAATGCTTTGACATCCACCGTTAATCCACGCGATACGACGCGATATACAGCCGATGCCGCACCGTAAACGATTCCGGGCACTTTCCCAGCATCCTGCGGTGGCGCGCATCCCAGACCGCAAACGTCCCGGCGTCCATCGACGCCAGCGTGCCGCGGCAGGCGCACATCCTGCCGTGCCACGTCTCGCGCGTAAACGGCAGATCGCAGCCGAACACGTCCACCTTGCCGTTCGGGAACGGGTGATCGTACACGTCCCGGTATCCGGTCGTACCGCTCGACCAAGCGGGATTGAGACGCTTGACCAGCTGATACGAACGGCGCGCGATCGGATCGCGCAGAGAATAGGTCAGATAGATCTTCACAAACAAACCGCCCGGTTTCAGAACGCGGCGGATCTCCGCGATCGCCTTCTCGCGTTCAAAATACCAGAAGCACTGCGCCGCCGTCACGCTGTCGAATGAATCGTCCGCAAACGGCAGCGTTTCGGCAGGCGATACCAGAAACCGGACGCTCGCGCCCTTCTCTCCGGCGGCCGCTCGCGCAGCGTCGATCTGAGACGCGGAAACGTCCGTCCCCGTGATCTCTGCGCCATACGTATACAGATTGAGCGGCAGCACGCCCGTTCCGGTGCCGAGATCGAGCCAGCTCGTGCCCGCCTTTCCTACGCCGAGTGCATAGAGCTTTTCGTACAGCTCCGGCGGATAGATGTCCCTGTACTTTGCGTACATTTCAGACGTTCTGCCGAAGTCGAACGCGTTTCCGCCGTCAACGCCCCGCACGTTCATTCTGCGTCGTCCCCTTCCAGACACAGGCGCACAAGATCGTCCGCGTCCGCTTCGGCCATGCATTCGACCGTATCCGACGCGCCGTAGTAGATCTTGACCGTACCGTCGTCCTCGAGGATCATGCCTCCGGGGAAGATCACGTCCTTGCGGAAGCCGTCCTCCTCCTCATAATCGCGGTCGCACGCAAGCAGCGGCTTTTTGTACAAGCCGAGCACCTTGGACGGATCGTCCGCA
>CADAGA010000300.1 GCA_902787275.1 Oscillospiraceae bacterium
TCCTGCTTCCGCAGGCGATCGAAAAGGTATCAAAAGAAATCTTAAATAAAGGAGACTGTTGATCATGAGCATCTACGACACCCCGACCATCGGCGAGCGCATCGCCGGCAATTCCTACGTGGGCAGAGGCATCGTCATCGGCGAGAGCGCCGACGGCAAAAAGGCCGTGTTCGCCTACTTCATCATGGGACGCAGCGAAAACAGCCGCAACCGCGTATTCATCCCGAACGGCAAGGAGCTGCTGATCCATCCGTTCGACGCGTCGAAGGTGAAGGATCCTTCGCTCATCATCTACTCTCCCGTGCGTCTGTGCGGCGACGCCGTCGTCGTCACCAACGGCGATCAGACCGACACGATCGTCGATTTCCTCGAGGCGGGCAAGACGTTCGAGCAGGCGCTCGACACGCGCGAGTTCGAGCCGGACGCGCCCAACTTCACGCCCCGCATCAGCGGCATCCTGTTCCCCGGCGCGGACTATACGTACAAGCTGAACATCCTCAAGAGCGCGGACGCAGAGGGTACGGCGTGCAACCGCTACACCTTCTCCTACAAGGCGCTCGCGGGCGTCGGTCACTTCATCCACACCTACAACCACGACGGCAATCCGATCCCGACCTTCACCGGCGAGCCGGAGCGCATCTCGATCCCCGACGACATCGACGCGTTCGCGGACGATCTGTGGACGAACCTCGACGAGAACAACAAGATCTCGCTCATCGTGCGCTATATCGACCTGGAAACGGGCGATTTTGAAGACAGACTTTTCAACAAGAATAAATAATCATAAGGAGTGCGGAACATGAAAGAATTTGAACTCAAGTACGGCTGCAACCCCAACCAGAAGCCTTCGCAGATCTTCATGAAGGACGGCAGCGATCTGCCGATCGAGATCCTGTCCGGCAGACCGGGCTACATCAATTTCCTCGACGCGTTCAACAGCTGGCAGCTCGTCAAGGAAGTCAAGGAAAACACCGGCATGTGCGCCGCGACTTCTTTCAAGCACGTCAGCCCCACCTCCGCGGCAGTCGGCACGCAGCTCAGCGACACGCTCAAGAAGGCGTGCTTCGTCGACGACATCGAGGGCCTGGACGATTCGCCTCTGGCGTGCGCCTATGCCCGCGCCCGCGGCACCGACCGCATGTCCTCCTTCGGCGACTGGATCGCGCTGTCTGATGAATGCGACGCGACGACCGCCACGATCATCAAGCGCGAGGTTTCCGACGGCATCATCGCGCCCGGCTACACGCCCGAAGCGCTGGAGATCCTCAGAAGCAAGAGAAAGGGCAACTACAACATCGTCAAGATCGACAAGGACTACGTGCCCGCCGAGGTCGAGACGAAGGACGTGTTCGGCGTCACATTCGCGCAGGGACGCAACAACTTCCGCATCGACAAGGATCTTCTGAAGAACGTCGTCACGGCGAACAAGGACATCCCCGACTATGCGATCCGCGACCTCATCATTTCGCTCATCACGCTCAAATATACGCAGTCCAACTCCGTCTGCTACGCGGTGGACGGCCAGGCGATCGGCGTCGGCGCCGGTCAGCAGTCGCGCATCCACTGCACGCGTCTGGCGGGCAACAAGGCGGACATCTGGCATCTGCGTCAGCATGAAAAAGTGCTGAACCTGCCGTTCCTCGATACGATCGGCAGACCCGACCGCGACAACGTGATCGACGTGTACATCTCCGACAGCGACGAGGACGTGCTGGGCGAGGACGTGTGGCGTCAGTATTTCTCCGTGCGTCCCGAGCCGTTCACGAAGGAAGAGCAGAAGGCGTATCTTGCCACGCTCACCGGCGTTTCTCTCGGCAGCGACGCGTTCTTCCCGTTCGGCGACAACATCGAGCGCGCCCGCAGAAGCGGCGTGTCCTTCATCGCGGAACCGGGCGGCTCCATCCGTGACGACAACGTGATCGCGGCGTGCGACAAGTACGGCATCGCGATGGCGTTCACCGGCATGCGCCTGTTCCACCATTAATGAGGGTAGCGACGATGAAGATTCTGTTGGTCGGCGGCGGCGGCCGTGA
>CADAGA010000301.1 GCA_902787275.1 Oscillospiraceae bacterium
GGCATAAGAAAACGGTGTCTCCACCTCATCAGTCACGGCTTGCGCCGTGACAGCTTCCCCTCAAGGGGAAGCCTTTTTTTCGGTTTCCCGTTTTTTCGACAAATTCCGCTTTAGTTTTCCTGCATCTCTTCCGCAGGCATCGGGGCGGGCAGCTCCGTTTTGCTCTCCATGCAGTAGAGGTATGGCACGAAGCCCTGTTTCGTCCAGAATGCGCACGCGCCGGCGTTGAACGCCCACACGTTCAGCTCCAGCTTCGGGCAGCCGCGCGCGAGCGCCTCGGCGCGCACCTTCTGCATCAGCTCGGTGCCGTGACCCTGCCCGCGGCAGGACTTGTCCACCACGATCTCCTCGACCTTGCAGTAGCTGCGGCTGTCCCACACGGGCGTCGCGGGCTCCGTCACGAACGTCGCGTACACGAAGCCGCAGACCGTCCCGTCCGCTTCCGTCACGAGCAGCAGCGCGTTTTTGTCATAAAACATCTGCCGCGTCTGCGCATCCATCGCGTCGCCGAACGGCTTCTGGAACACGTCCGGCCGTCCCGTCTGGTGCAGCTCATGCGCCTGCCGGCGCAGCTCGCCGATGCGCTCCAGATCCTTCTTTTTTGCCGGACGCACCGCGTCCCTGTTCTTTTTCCACAGCATAGTATACCCCGCAATCCCGTATTTGTTCACACAAAAAGGCTGAGTTTCCCCAGCCTTGTCCCGTTCTTATTTTTTGCTCTGGTTGACCCTTTCGTCGTACATGTCGCACACCTCGTCCGCCGTGCCGCTCGCGATCAGCCTGCCCTTGTCGATCAGGATCGCCCGGTTGCACAGGCGGCGCACCTGGTCGGTATTGTGCGAAACGAACAGCACCGTCACGCCGTTGTCGAACATCTCGCGGATCTTTGCCTCGCTCTTTTTCTTGAACTTGGCGTCGCCCACGCTCAGTACCTCGTCGAGGATCAGCACCTCGGGGCAGACCGCCGTCGCGATCGCAAAACCCAGACGTGCGCGCATGCCGGAGGAATAGTTCTTGACCGGCACGTCCATGAAATCCTCCAGCTCGCTGAAGGCGACGATCTCGTCGTATTTCTCCGCGATGAATTTGCGCGAATAACCCATCGTCGCGCCGTAGAGATAGACGTTTTCCTTGCCGGAGTAGTTCATATCGAAGCCCGCGCCCAGCTCGAGCATCGGCGCGATCACGCCCTCGACGTGCACCGAACCCTTCGTCGGCTTCAAAACGCCCGCGACGACCTTCAAAAGCGTGCTTTTGCCCGCGCCGTTGAAGCCGAGCACGCCCATGCGCTCGCCCTTCGCGATCTCGAACGACACGTCCGTCAGCGCCCAAAACTCCGTATAGTGCAGCTTACGGGTGATGAGCTTGATGAAGTATTCTTTGAGATTGTCGATTTTTTCCTTGTTCAGGTTGAAAAGCACGCTGACGTTTTCAACCTTGACCGCAGGCATACGTTCTTCCATAATGTATCCTTAAATATGCAGAATAAACTTGTCCTGTTTCTTGTAAAACGCGAACGCGCCGATCAGGATCGTCAGGATCGAAAAGCCCAGCGCGTAGAAAAACCAGTGCCAGTTCCACATCTCGCCGAACAGCACGCAGCTGCGGAACATCGACACGATCGAATACAGAGGATTTGCCATCAGCGCCATCTTGACCGCGGGCGCGGCATGGAGCTGGTCGACGTGGTAGAAGATCGGCGTCAGATAAAACAGCAGCATGCAGAACACGTCGTACAGATACTCGATATCCTTGAAGAAAACCTCCAGCACCGACAGGATCAGCCCCACGCCCAGACACAGCAGGAACAGTATCAGCACCGGCACGATCGCCAGCGCCGCGTAGCCGGTGACGTGGACGGGCTTGTCGGTGAAAAGCTGGAAATAGAGGATGAACACCACCAGCACCAGGAGCGAGATCAGGAACGTGATGAAGGTGGAGATCACGTTGGAGATGGGATAGATATACTTCGGGATGTAGACCTTCTTAATGACCGAGGCGGACAGGCGCACCGA
>CADAGA010000302.1 GCA_902787275.1 Oscillospiraceae bacterium
GCTCCCGTGGACGGACGCCGTGCCCGACGTGTACCGCAAGCTGTACGGCGCGGACGTTCTGGACACGCTGCCGGAGCTGTTCTGGGAGCTGCCCGCGAGCGCGCCGTCGCTGCACCGCTACCGCTATCACGACTGCATCGCGGAGCTGTTCGCGTCGTCCTTTGCCGACACGGTCGGCGGATGGTGCCGCGAAAACCACATTGCCCTGACCGGACACATGATGGAGGAATCGTCTCTGCACGCCCAGTGCAGCGCGCTGGGTGAAGCGATGCGCTCCTACCGCGGATTCGGTCTGCCGGGCATCGACATGCTCTGCAACTGGCACGAGTTCTCCACTGCCAAGCAGGCGCAGTCCGCCGTGCACCAGTTCGGCCGCGAAGGCATGCTGTCGGAGCTGTACGGCGTGACGGGCTGGGACTGCGATTTCCGCACCTACAAGCACCAGGGCGACTGGCAGGCGGCGCTGGGCGTGACCGTGCGCGTGCCGCATCTGTCGTGGTACGCCATGGGCGGCGAAGCCAAACGCGACTACCCCGCTTCCATCCACTACCAGTCCCCGTGGTACAAGAAATACAACGTGATCGAAAACCACTTCGCCCGCGTCAACACGGCGCTCACGCGCGGCAAGCCCGTCGTCCGCGTCGCCGTCGTACACCCGATCGAGAGCTTCTGGCTGCATTGGGGACCGAACGACAAGACCGCCGCTGTGCGCGAAGCGCTGGACGAGCGGTTCCAGAACGTGACGCATTGGCTCCTGGGCGGCAGCGTGGACTTCGACTTCATTTCCGAATCGCTCCTGCCGACGCTGTGCGGCCGCGGATCGAATCCGCTCAAAGTCGGCGAAATGGCATACGACGCGGTGGTCGTTCCGGCGTGCGAGACGCTGCGCGCAACGACGCTTGAACGCCTCGAGGCGTTCCGCAGGGACGGCGGCAAGCTCGTATTCATGGGCGAAGCGCCGACGCTCTGCGACGCGGTCCCGTCGGATCGCGGCAAAAAGCTCTTTGACGAGAGCGTGTGCATCGACTTCTCCCGCGCGGCTCTGCTGGACGCGCTCGACGACGTGCGCACCGTGACGCTGCGATACGCCAACGGACGGTTTGCCGACCGGCTGCTGTATCAGATGCGGCAGGACACGGACTGCCGGTGGCTGTTCATCTGCAGCGGCAGCGAGCCGTACAACAAGGACGTCGACGAAGGCGACGACGTGCGCATCTGCCTCGACGGCGTCTGGGCGCCGGAGCTGTACGACACTGCGGACGGCACCATCACGCCTCTGCCGGCAGAATACCGCGGCGGCAGAACGTATATCTCCCGCAAAATGTACGGCTACCACTCCCTGCTGCTGCGCCTGGCGGAAGGAAGATCTGCGGCAGAGGACGCAAAGACATGCGCACCGGAGACGGAACACGGTCTGCCCGACGCGGCGGACTATGCGCTGTCGGAGGACAACGTGCCGGAACACGTTCTGCCCGACGCGGCGGACTATGCGCTGTCGGAGGACAACGTGCTGCTTCTGGATATGGCGCAGTACAAGCTCGCGGGCGACGCGGACTTCTCCGACGCGGAAGAGCTGCTGCGTCTCGACGACCGCGTGCGCGACCGTCTGGGACTGCGGCGCCGCGGCGGACACTGCGTGCAGCCGTGGGTCATCGGCGAGCCGGCTCCCGTCGACCGGCTGACGCTGCGCTTTGCGTTTGACAGCGAGATCGACTATGAGGGCGCGCACCTTGCGCTGGAGGAGCTCGAAAAAGCCGAAGTGATCCGTTTCAACGGCGCCGACGTGGCGAAAGAACCGTGCGGCAAGTACGTGGACATTTCCATCGACAAACTGCCGCTGCCGCCGATCGTGCGCGGCCGGAACGTGCTGGAGATCATCTACGCGTTCGGCGAAGCGACGAACGTTGAAAACGTGCTGATCCTCGGTGACTTCGGCGTGACGATGCACGGCAGAACGGCTACCGTCACCGCAAAGCCGCAGACCGTAGCCTTCGGCGATCTGACGCGGCAGGGCTTCCCCTTCTACGGCGGCAATATCACCTACAAATGCAAGGCCGAAGCCGTCGGCGGCAAGCTGACGCTGCGCGTGTCGTGGTACCGCGGCGCGCTGGTCGAAGTGCGCGTAGACGGAAAGAAATGCGGCGACGTCATCTATCCGCCGTATATCCTGACCGTGCCGGATCTGGCCGACGGCGAACACGACGTCGAGCTCACGCTCTACATCCACCGCTACAATACGTTCGGCCCGCTGCATCTTGTCGACGAACACGAATCGTGGCACGGACCGGGCGCATGGCGCAGCGAGGGCGCGAACTGGAGCTACGAATACGTCCTGCGCCGCACGGGTATTCTGACCGCGCCGGTCGTTCTGACGGAATCTTAAGGAATTCTTAAGGATATACCCGCTTGATTCTTAAAGATGTTTTCTTCATAATAGAAGCATAACCACCCGAAAGAAGGGATACGAAATGCGCAGATTCACGGTTTTGGCGCTCTCTGCTCTGGTGCTTTTGTCCGCGTCCTGCGGACGGCAGACGGCAATTCCGGGAACGACGGACGATGCGTCCTTGACCGCTGCGGACGAGAGCGGCATCGCACTGCCGGAAACGACGCAAACGACCGGCGAAGCACCGTCGCTGACGGAAACTGCGCCCACGACGGAAAAGCCGCCCGTCACAACAGCAAGGGCACCCGAAACGACGACGCTCCCGCCATCCACGACGACGGCGGTCATCGACGAGTCAAAGCTGTCACAGCCGCCCGAAGACGGTTCCGTACCGTTCACGGCGAGAACCGTCCGCATGTATTCCGCCTATCGGGAGGGCTTTGAACCGTCCGCTGTCGTTGCGGCTTCACAAAGCGATCTGCGCGACGCGACCGTCGACGCGCCGGATTCTACTGCGGACTACACGGACGAATGGTTCGCAACGCACCGCCTGATCGTGGTCACGCTGCAGGAAAACAGCGGTTCCGTCCGGCACAACGTGCGCAAGGTCGCTTACACGGGAAACGGCGCTTCGGTCAAGATCGAACGGCTGCGACCGGACGTCGGCACCTGCGACATCGCCCACTGGCTGATCTTCATCGAGCTGCCCGACACGCATCTGCACGCCGGCGATCCGGTAGAGATCATCTGGAAATAATTCCATACACAAAAACAGACGCACTGCAAATCTGCAGCGCGTCTGCTCTTTTTCTGTCTTACTTTTTGGGGATCAGCTTTTCCTTGCCGCCCATGTAGGGACGCAGCACCTCGGGGATACGCACCGAGCCGTCCGCCTCGAGATTGTTCTCGAGGAACGCGATCAGCATTCTGGGCGGCG
>CADAGA010000303.1 GCA_902787275.1 Oscillospiraceae bacterium
CGGCGGAGGACGCGCTGTCTCCCCATACGATCGAGACCTTGGCTTCCGAATCGCTCACCGGCTCGATCCGAACGGTACATCTGCCCGCGCCGTAAATGCCGGCATAATAGGCAAGCGTACGCGTCGCGTCGCCCGCATATTCCGGCGGCAGCGTGGTCGTGTCCGAAACTGTGCTTTGAGCCGCAGTCGCTTCCGTCGGTTCAGCCGTCGGCGCGATCGCCTCAGCGCTCGTCTGTGCATCCGGCAGCGTCGTCTGCGCAGCTTCCGGCACTCCCTGTCCGCAGGCTGACAGCCCCGCCGCCAGCGCCAGAGCCAACACAATGCAGATCATTTTATTCTTCACGTTTTATACCCTCCTGTCACACGGATTCTCTTCCGTTGATATATTCCTATTATACAGTTTTTTTGTCTCACCTTATTTCTGATACAGCAAAATATATTCTTTTTTGATTCGCGCTTTTGACGGTTGAAAAATATGCGCCGATATGATAAACTGTAATTTGGATAAAAAAGGGGGAGTTTTGATGTTACAGTACATTTTTCTTGCGCTTTACGTGATCGTCAGCGGCATCCATCTGTACCACAGCTGGCTGGACAGCCCGAAACGCCGGTACTCGAAGCCGTTTCTGCTGATCCTGCTGATCCTGTACTACGTCTTTTCCGCCGATAAGCTCTCGTGGGCGCTGCTGTGCGCGCTTGCGACCAGCTGGCTCGGCGACGTGCTGCTGATCCCGAAAGGCACGAAGTGGTTCGTGGCGGGCGGCATCAGCTTTTTGTTCTGCCACGTCTTTTTCGTCATCGTGTATTTCCCGACGGTCATATGGCAGAACGTGATCTGGTGGATCCTGATCCCCGCGGCGATCCTGTACTACGGCATTTCGGTGCGCCTGACGCTGACAATCAAACACAACGTGCCGATCGCGGTGCTGATCCCGATGATCTTCTACCTCATCATGAACAGCACGATGAACCTGTTCGCGCTCGCGCAGCTCATGTCGCATCCGTGCGCCGGATCGATCGTCGCCTACGTCGGCGCAGTCAGCTTCTTCATCTCGGACTGCACGCTGTATCTCGTGCGCTACCACGACAACAAGGAACTGATCTTCAAGAAGCATTTCACCGTGATGCTCACGTACCTTTTGGGCGAAGCGCTCATCACGGTCGGCATGCTGATGATCGGATAAGAGGGGCTTTCACGATGAAAACGAAGGTTTTGCTGCTGACGACGGTTCTGCTCGTCATCGGCATGTTTTGCGGCTGCGGTGCGCAGCAGTCTCCCGCAGGCACGACGGACGCCGCAAGCGAAACACAGACGGCTGCAGCGGCTGAGCAGATCGAGGAAGAAAAGCTCTATGCGGATTATCTGACAAACGGCGGATACCGGGAGCTGCTGCCCGATTATGACGACCCCGACGCCTACTACGAGGCGGAGGCCTGTCTTGCGGATATCGATGACGACGGTGTACGGGAGCTGCTGATCCATTTCACGAACAAGGCGATGGCAAGCGTGCGCGGCTACCCTGCCGTGACCGTACTTCTGGGCGTGCGCGACGGTGCGGTCAAGCGTCTGGGCTACGCCGAGAACCCCGGCGGTTCCGGCGGCGGCGATTATCTGTTCATCAAGTATGACACGATCACCATACGCGCTGCACTTCTTTGACGTCAAAGCGCTCGACGCCGAAGAAAAAGAATACGGACTGGTCGGCAGCGGCGACGTCGCGTACAAGCAGGCGCACGTCCTGCGCAGCAGCACCTTCAACACCGAGGGCGCATATGCCGAGGACGCGCAGCGCGTCCGGAAAGAGACCGATCTGTGCGTCGAGTCCGACGGATTCGTCAACGTCTATCGGTACGACGACGACTATATCTCCCACGAAAAATACGACGCGATCCGCGCACGGTTCGTCGAGCCGACCGACCCCGCGTATCAGATGAAGCCGGTCACGACGGAAAACCCGATCCCAAAAGCTTAAAAGCAGAAAAGGCGCTGCATCTCTCAGAGAGATGCAGCGCTTCTTTTTTTTAGTTCAGAATCGCCTGCCGCCGCTGGAATAGCTGCCGCCGGAGGAACGGCCGCTCGAATAGCTCGAGCCGCCGCGGCTGCCGGAGGAACCGGATGAAGAACCGGTATCCTTCGGTTTCGCCGTCTTGGTGACGCTGGAATACAGGTAGTGACGGTTCTTTCCGAGCAGGCGGAAGCTGTTGTCCACAAGATAGGAGTTTGCACTGACCGTCTGCTTGATCTTCATGGCGCTCTTGAGCCTGTCGAGCACGACCGCCGCGGCGATCAGTCCCGCGACTACGCCGACGACGAGACAGAACATCGCCGTTCCGGCGTGCATGGGCAGACGACCGTGTTCGAGCATGAACGGAAGCAGCTCGGCGTATTTCAGGATCGCCTCGGCAGGTGCGCCGTCGGACGCCTTGCCGCGCAGCTCACTGTCTATGTTCAGCTTCTCATATTTTGCGCATGCGCCGTAATACAGCGTGCCGAGTTTCAGGCCGTTTTTCTCAAAAAGGTACAGACAGATCCCGTCTTTGCCGCGGCCGTTGTAATAGTAGAAATCATCGGCGTAATCCGACGTATAGGGTGCGCGAACGGTCGAATCCGTGAAGATCACGAGATCGATCCCGTACTGCTTTGAAAGCGCCTGCAGCGTCTGCGAGCAGGTTTTCATCTGCGCATCGGTCAGAAATCCGGCATTGTCAACGATGCGCGGCGCATCGAGACGGACCGCCGAAGCAAACGTGCGGGCGTCGCGGTCGAGCTCGTACGTTTTCGTGCCTTCGGGGTACCATGCAGGCAGGTTTTCGCTCATGCCGGCAAACAGTTTTTCCACGTAATCCGCGTGCATCAGAAACGCTTCATAGTATGCGCCGCCGCGGATGCTGCTGTCGACCATCTCGTCGATCTCATACGTCACGTCGTACGTGAACAGCGCTTCATAGGAATTGATGGACGTGGTCAGCCAGCAGCGGTCGTCGGGATCGAGGCTGAGATAGAACACGACCGCGCCGTAGCTATCGCCCACGCCGTACCCGTTGAAATGCAGGAAATCCGAGGAGTACTCCTCCGGCGAGAGCCCGTAATTAAAGCTCGACGTGAACGCAGCATAACCGATACCCAGACGCGCGTTCATCGTACGGATCTTCTCGGACAGCGTTCTGAACTGTTCCTCGGTAAAGATGTGCGCGTCGTCTACGACCGGCGGGAGATCCTCGCCGTGATAGTCCGTAAATCCTTCCGTGTTTTCCGGATACCAGTCGGGCATCTCGCCGTCCGCACGCGTCTGCGGTTCGGTCGGCGCAGACGCCGTCGGGTGCAGCCGCGCGTCCGCGACCATAGCGAACGCCGCGTCGTAGTAACGGTCGAACGCGTCGTACCACGTCAGATCCTCGTTGCGGCAGTCCGTCTTGAACGTGTCGGACAGCTTCTGCCGCGCATCGGCGCCGATCAGCGTTTCCGCTTCGCCATAGTAATAGATATCAAACTTGGCGTTCTTCGTATC
>CADAGA010000304.1 GCA_902787275.1 Oscillospiraceae bacterium
TCCGGCGATGCCGGAATGATTCGGGGCCTGCGGCCGGCGATTATAATCGGGTACGGGCGAAGCCCGTCCGAAACGTTTTGCGTCAGCAAAACACATCACCTCCCGAAGGGAAACATCACGCGCCAAGGGCGCACATCACACGGAATTCGTCGGGCGTCAAGCCCGATAAATTCCGCTTTGCTCTCTTGATTTAGTCAGCCGCCCGTGATATAATATTTTGTATTGTTTTTTCGGAAAGGAAGTGACGCAGCGTGCCGATCAAAATCGACAATCAGCTCCCCGCACACCGCACTTTGGAAAGCGAGAATATTTTCGTCATGACCGAGGATCGCGCGCTGACGCAGGACATCCGTCCGCTGCGCATCCTCCTGCTCAACCTGATGCCGACGAAGATCGAGACGGAGACGCAGCTGCTGCGCCTTCTGAGCAACTCGCCGCTGCAGGTCGAGGTGGAGCTTTTGCAGACCTCAACGCACACGGCGAAGAATACTTCTGCGGAGCATATGCTCAAATTCTACAAGACCTTTGACCAGATCAAGGCGGAAAAATTCGACGGCATGATCATCACCGGCGCGCCGGTCGAGCACCTCGATTTCGAGGACGTGGACTACTGGCCGGAGCTGTGCGAGATCATGGAGTGGGGCAAGACGCACGTCTACTCCACGTTTCACATCTGCTGGGGCGCACAGGCCGCACTGTACTATCACTACGGCGTGCCGAAGGTGCCGCTGCCGGAAAAGATGTTCGGCGTGTTCCCGCACCGTCCGCTCGACCTTTTCCATCCGCTCATGCGCGGGTTCGACGACGTGTACTACGTGCCGCATTCGCGCCACACGGAGACGCGCACCTGTGACGTCGCGCTCGTGAAGGATCTGCAGATCCTGTCCTATTCGGACGCGGCGGGCGTGCACCTGCTGTCCGACATGGAATGCCGCAACTTCTACGCCACCGGCCACTCGGAATACGACCGCGACACGCTCGCGCGCGAATACTTCCGCGACCGCGACAAGGGGCTGCCGATCAAGGTGCCCTACGGCTATTTCCCCGACGACGACCCGTCCAAGACGCCGCTGATGAAGTGGCGCGGCACGGGTACGCTGCTGTTTACGAACTGGCTGAACTACTTCGTCTACCAGCGCACGCCCTACGATCTGTCGACGTTGGGCGACCGCTGACAATAAAACCGAATCCGAACGAAAGGTGCTGACCATATGACAGACAAAGAGCTGCAGGCGATCTCCTCCATCGACGCGATGGAATTCCACGTCAACGACTGGCGCGACGCGACCAAGGGAAAGCAGAGAGGCATTTTTTCCTTTGACGATCTCGCCGCCATCAAAATCAAGGAACTGAAAAAACGCATTTACACGGACGTCGAGTTCATGAAGCCGTGGAAGATGCGCGAATGCATCTATAAGGACGTCGGCGAGTACGAATACCTCTACGAGGGCTGGAAAGAGCTGAACGTCGGCGACCGCTGGGGCAGAAACGGCTGGAGTGCGTTCTTCAAGAACGACTTCGATCTGCCCGCGCGCTTCCAGGGTCACAAGGTCACGCTGAACGTCTATTTCGGCGGAACGTCTATTTCGGCGGTGACTCCCTCGTCTCGCTCAACGGCGTGCCGTATCAGGGACTCGACCCCTTCCGCAACAGCATCCTGCTGACGGACTGTGCCGCGGGCGGCGAGCATTATGACGTCGACATCGAGTCGTATTTCGTCTGGCACTCCGACGAGCCGGAGACCAAGACGCTCGCCTGCTCCTTCATCGCCTGCGTCGATCCCGAGATCGAGGAGATCTTCTGGGATTTCAAGGCGATCTTCAACGCGCTGTTCATGCCCGTGCTGGACGCTTCGCTGTGCGAGCTGATCCGCGCTTCGCTCAAGGAGGCGTTCCACCACGTCAACTTCGACCTCGAGGGCGACGCGTTCAAGCAGGAGCTGCGCGTCGCGCAGAAGATCCTGCACGAGCGCGTGTACGACTGCGACAAGTTCGCGTCCATCGGCAAGCTCGCGCTCGTCGGCAACTCCCACCTCGATCTCGTGTTCATGTGGGCGTACAAAGAATACGTGCGCAAGGTCGGCCGCACGCACGCGACGATGCTGCGCCTGATGGAGCAGTATCCCGACTTCATCTTCTCGCAGAGCTCCGCCGTGACGTACGAGGAGATGCGCAAGAATTATCCCGTCCTCTTCGAGCAGGTCAAGAAACGCATCGCCGAGGGACGCTGGGAATACATCGGCGCGATGTGGGTCGAACCGGACTGCAACCTGATCTCCGGCGAATCGTTCGTGCGCCAGATCCTGCACGGCACGCGCTACGCGGAAAAGACGTTCGGCGTCACGCCCAAAACGTGCTGGCTGCCGGACGTGTTCGGCAACAGCTGGGCAATGCCGCAGATCATGAAGAAATCCGGTCTCGAATACTTCGTGACGCATAAAATGTACATCTGGAACGACACCAACCCCTGGAAGTACAACACCTTCTGGTGGGAGGGCCCAGACGGCTCGCGCGTGTTCTCCATCGTCCCGCCGACGCACTTCATCGGCACGGTCGAGCCGGACTCGCTGAAGATGAACTGGCAGCGCTATTCCGACAAGACGACCATCGGCGAGTCCATGTACTGCTACGGCTGGGGCGACGGCGGCGGCGGCGTCGACAACGAGATGCTCGAATACGTCAAGCGCTACAAGAAGTTCCCGGGACTGCCCGAGACCGAAGTCAGCACGATCGAAGCGTCGCTCGCGCGCATGAAGGCGAACGCGACCGAGGACAACATCCCGATCTGGAAGGATGAGCTGTATCTCGAGGAGCACCGCGGCGTGCACACGACCAAGGCGCTGCTGAAAAAATACAACCGGTACTGTGAAAACCTGTACCGCGAGGCCGAGCTCTACAGCTCGATCGCATCGCTGTACGGCTACGTCTATCCGCTCGGGCGTCTGAACGAGGGGTGGCAGCAGATCCTCACGAACCAGTTTCACGACTCTCTCCCCGGCTCGCACATCACCGAGGTGTTCGAGCAGCTGTGCGGCCTGTACGAAAAGATCATCGCAATCGGCGAGAGCGTGCGCGACGAAGCGCTTTCGGTCATCGCGTCGCACATCGGCGGCGTGGCAGACGGCGGCAAGCCCTTTGCCGTGTTCAACTCCCTTGGCGTCGCGGCGACCTCCAAGGTCGAGCTGCCGTACCGGGACGTCGCGGTCTTTGACGCGGACGGCAACGCCGTACCCGTGCAGGGCTACACCAAGCTGAACGGCGAAAAGGTTCTGGTGTTCGTCGCCGAGAACGTCCCCGCCGTCGGCTACAAGGTCTACTATACGAAGCAAGCCGCCGTTCCCGAAGCGAAGGAAGTCAGCGGCAATACGGTCGAGAACGGACAGTTCCGTCTCGCGTTCGACGAAAGCGCGGAGCTGACGAGCATCTACGACAAGGCGAACGACCGCGAGGTCCTCGCGGGCAAGGGCAACGTGTTCCGCATCTATGAGGATATGCCCGGCAAGTACGAGGCGTG
>CADAGA010000305.1 GCA_902787275.1 Oscillospiraceae bacterium
CTTAGATACGGTGTCGCGCACCTGCGCGGACTCCACCGGCTCGCCGAGCACGGCAGAGATACCCGCGAATGCGCCACTCAGATCCATATGCAGATCGCCGATGGAGCAGTAGCCGTCCGCCTGCTGCGTACCGGCGACCTCCATGCTTTTGGCGTCCGGATAGTTGGAAGATACGAGTGAGAGATACGTTTTGTTGTTTTCGCCCGCAGAACCGGAAAGGTTCTCCTCGTTGAACACGCCGATCGTGTAGATCTGCACGCCGCTTTGCTTCATTTCGGCGGCTGCGGCGATGGCGCCGTTCGCGGTACGGAATGCCGAATTGTCCTCGTCATAGTTCCAGCCGTAAGAGCCGGGGCCGCCGTCCGTGAACAGGATCACCGTGCGGCGGCTTGCCGTCGACGCGGAAAGAATACGCTTCGCCTGGGTCATCGCGTCGTTGGAGTACGTCGGACCGGCAGCCGTAAGAGACGTGATCACGTCCGCGAGCGCCTGCTCGGAATCCTTGGCAGACACGAGCGCACCGGAAGCCGTCTGCGTACCTGTCAGGATATTTGCATAGTACGGAACAGGCTGTTTCGGATTCGTACTCGTGCACAAAGCGTCGGCACCCTTTGGTTCGGGGCAGGAAAACTCCACGACCGCGATCCGATGATCGGCGTCGTACTCTGCGGCGTTCTGCGCGATAGCGTGTATAAAGTCCTTTGCCGCAGCACGCAGCGCTTCCATCGCGCCGGTGTAGAACTGATACGTTCCGTTCTCTCCGTCGCCGGGGATCACCTGCTGCTGCGGTCCGTTTTCTTTGAGCTGTCCGAACCACGTCGGCTCGGCGCCCGCGGGAGCGGTGTTGTGCACACGCACTTTCACGCCGACGACCGTCTGTTTGCCGTCGACGATCTGCACCCGCCGGCATAGCACGTAATAATCCTTGGTGCTGTCGATCTCACTTACGGGGATGGGCGTGCTGTTTTCCATGCTGCCGGACACGTCCAGCACCATCACGATATCCGCCGCCGGTACGCTGCCGGTCTGGAACGCACGCAGCGAGATGGTGACCGTTCCGTCCTCGTTCCTCTGCGCCGTCTTTTCACAGCGGAATCCGTCCGTCTGCGCTGCGGCAGCCATCGGCGCACAGGCAAAGCAAAACACGGCCGCAAGAAACAAGGCTGTGAGCCGGGTCGTCATTTTGGTTTTCATTGTCTTTCACCCTCATTTGATCTGTTTGATCCTGCTGCCGCGCACCACGTACGCATGCGCCGCCATTTCGATCAGCGGTGCGTCGTTAGCGGGAGAGTCGGTATAAAATGCGTCGATCTGCGCGTCCGGACACGCTTCGAGAAACGCGTCGATCTTGCGCTCGCGTAAATTGAAATGCAGAATACGGCACGTTTCAAGGTCTACGCGCGACGAAACGCAGTTCCGCACGCCAAGCCGGCGGCAGACTTCGCGCATGGAAAAGTCCGGCGCAGCCGTAACGATCCAGTCGTCGTCTCTGCGCAGACCGTCGTAAAACGGCTTGATCTTGCGCATATGTTTGTCCCAGAACGCGCGCATGTCGCCCTCGATATCCGGGATCTCGCG
This sequence comes from Oscillospiraceae bacterium, assembly GCA_902787275.1. Taxonomy (GTDB): domain Bacteria; phylum Bacillota; class Clostridia; order Oscillospirales; family Acutalibacteraceae; genus UBA1425. The sequence continues at coordinate 1,579 of CADAGA010000305.1, forward strand.
CAGCTTGCTCTCGACGAGCGCGGCATTCTCCCGAAGAAACGCTTCTGCCGTGACCTTGCCCCGCTTGTATTTTGCGAAGGCGATCAGCACCTTCGGAAGCAAACGCAAAAGTCCCGGGTCCCTGCGGACGTAAAACAGAAACAGGTCGTATACGCTCTCGCCGTCGTAGATCGTGTTGTCAAAATCATATACATTCATACAGAGTAATTTTAACATACATCACATTTCATTTCAATATTTTTATAAAAAATCTTCTTGACTTCGTCCGGATACGTGGTATAATTGGTATGAATTTTCATACTTTTCAAACACAAGGAGGATGTAATATGCGTGCACCAAAAGGCAAGCATCTCTTCGGCATCTCTTCGGCCTCGTAACGGTCGGCACCAAAGGGCAGATCGTCATTCCGAAGAAAGCACGCGACGTTTTCGGCATCGAGCCGGGCGACTCGCTCGTGCTGGTCGGCGACGAAAAAGAAGGTCTGGCGATCATTACGAACGAACGCGTTTCACGCATGCTGCAAAACATCTTGAAGGAGGATGCAAGCGATGACGGCGATCCGAACGACTGATCTGTGCCGCACGTTCGGCGACGTGCGGGCGGTGGATTATCTGAACCTCTGCGTAGAGGAAGGCGAGATCTATGCGCTGCTCGGCGTCAACGGAGCCGGCAAAACGACGACCATCCGCATGTTGTCCTGCCTTCTGAAGCCCGACAGCGGCGACGCTGAACTGCTCGGGCACAGCATCGTGCACGATCCGGCAGCGGTCAAGCGGATCATCAACGTTTCCCCGCAGGAGACCGCCGTCGCACGGAATCTGACCGTGCGCGAAAATCTCATGCTGATCGCGCGGATCTACGGCTTTTCCAAGCAGGAAGCTGCCGCACGCACGACGGAGCTGCTGAATGCGCTCGAGCTCGGTGAGGTTGCGTCGCGCAAGGCGGGAACGCTCTCCGGCGGGTATCAGCGGCGGCTGTCGATCGCGATGGCGCTCGTCTCCCGCCCGAAGATCCTGTTTCTGGACGAACCGACGCTCGGACTCGACGTGTTGGCGCGCCGAGCGCTGTGGAAGTTTATCGAGCGGCTGCGCGGTGAAATGACCGTGATCCTGACGACGCACGCCATGGACGAGGCGCAGGCGCTCAGCGATCACGTCGGCATCGTGTCCAAAGGCACGCTGCGCGCGTTCGGCACGGTCAATGAGCTGATGGAACGCACAGGCGCCGAGACGTTTGAGGACGCCTTCGTCCGGCTGGTCAGTGAGGAGGCAGAGAGATGAAAAGAACGCTCGTATTCGCAGGCAGAAACGTGCGCGAACTGCTGCGTGATCCGCTGACGATCGGCTTCGGCGCGGCGTTTCCGATCCTGCTGCTGGTTTTATTGACGCTCATTTCCCGCAATACGCCGAAGGAAGTGTTCCAGATCGAAACGCTCGCACCCGGTATCGCCG
>CADAGA010000306.1 GCA_902787275.1 Oscillospiraceae bacterium
AGATGCTTCGTGCCGGGCATCCCGCCGGGCAGGATCACAGCCTCCGGCGTTTCATCGGGATCGACGTCCTCGACCGTCGCGTCGCAGACGACCGCAATACCGTGCGAGCCGGTCACAGTCCTGCCTGTAACGCCGACCGTACAGACTTCTTTTCCGGCGCGGCGCAGGATATCCAGCGGCGCGAGCGCCTCAATTTCTTCAAATCCGTCAGCTAAAAACAGATAGATCATACAGACTCCTTATTCCATCGCGAAGCTGATAAAAGCGTCGCGCAGATGTATGGGCTTATCGCTCAGGCGGCAGAGCATCCCGCCGTCTTCAGGCGTGCCGAACGGCATGTCGGCAGGAAGGATCAGAGAAAACGACGGAAGATCGGTCAACCCGAGCAGCAAAGCGGCGCATTCGCCGCCGAAATCCTCGACGTCGCTCAGACAGAACGCCTCGTCGTCGCTGACGCTGACAAACGCATGATCGCTTGACGCGTACTTTCCCCGAAAAGCGCCGTGTTCCGCGAGCGCGTAATCGAGCGCATCGCCATCCCAGCACAGACCGTTGCGTCGGGACAGGATCGTTTGCAAAACGGAAATCGCGTCGCCGTTTTTTTCGATCGGTGCAGCAAGGCGCGACAGCTCTTCGCGCGTCGCCTTCCATCTGCGTCTCGAGAATGCCGTCTCGTAGCCATGCTTTTCGTAGTAACCGTAAAGCGTCTCGTTTCCCGGCAGCAGAACGATCGCGTCTTTGCCGCGCTGTCTGCAAATCGTCCTCGCTTCGTCAAGCAGCAACGACATGACGCCCTGACCGCGATAATCAGGATGCGTCGCGGCAGCAAACAGATAATCCGCAGGTATTTCATCTTCCTGCGTACGAAGCGTTGCCGGTAAAAGAAACAGCTGTGAAACAACCTTCTCTCCCGCGAGCGCGACAAGCGTATTGTCCGCAGCAAACCGACGGGAAAAGAAAAAATCAAGATATTCGTCCGTATCGCCGAATGAAACGCTCCAATTCAGGCGAAGATACGGCACGTCGTTTTGCACCGCAGTGCGCACTTTAAATCTTGCTGACGGCATCATACTTCACCAACAGTTTCAGCGGATGATAGGATTGCTTTGCTTTGCGCAGACCTTCGTCGCCGGTATCCTCTTCGCGGTTGACGAGCGGGAACTCGGTCAGACTCCGCGCCGCAAACTCGCGGTTGATCATCGGATATGCGCCGCGCACGTGCGCGAACGCCTTTTCAAAATGCGTGCAGAACATGTGTCTGCCCATCGACTCACCCATCGTGAAAGCGACGACCTCGCCGTCCACGCGCAGCAGTGCGCCGCGGAATCCCAGCGCATCATAGTTTTCAAAAGCGCGCATCAGCGCCTCGTGCTCCTGTTCCAATCCGACCGGGTCCTTGTCCAGGTTTTCCTTCTTCCAGACCTCATCCATCGAGATACAGTCGGCCATATTCCGAGCGTTGATTTCCTCATATGTAAAGTTTTCGTTTCGCTCAAAAGCGGCAATATGATTGCGCTTGGCATGGTACTTTTTTCCGGCAAGCGTCGCCAGATCCTCGCGATAATAGATATAGTCAAAAAAGTCACGGTCGGCTTCAAACGTGAATTCTCCGGGACAGACCGCCTCAAGCATACGCTTGTCCGTTTCCGTCACGCCGAAAAATTGAAGGTTTCGTCCGCGTTCACGCGCGTCCGCACGCACCGCATCGACCGCTTTTCGCAGATCGCCGTGTCCCATCGGGAAGCAGTACGCACCGTTGTCGCGTATATCTGCCGCCAGAAAGTAATCCTCAAAGCGCGCGATATAAGTGGTGTAAATCGGGCTCCAAATAAAAATGTTGCCAAAGCAGTATTCGCAGCTCTCACGGCGCGTGGAATCCATCAGCTGTGTGACCCACGGCCTGTCCTCGATACGCGGGGCTTTGAAATCAATCATAAACTTAAAGCTCCTTTGAAACGATGCGTTGCACCTGGTCGGCGATCCGGTCGATCGGCTTTGCTTCATCGCCGTCCGCACATT
>CADAGA010000307.1:0-1459 GCA_902787275.1 Oscillospiraceae bacterium
CCGACTGCGTTTCGCGCAGTGCCCGCGAGAGCATGTCAAGCGTTTCCGGCTCCGGTTCCCGGGAGAGATGTGCTTGCAGGTGCAGGCACGGCTCGCCGTCGAGCGAGACCTCGACGCGTCCGAGCACGGGCAGCGTCTGCTCGACGACCGTTTCAAACCACCGGTACAGCGCCGCGGCCTCTCGGACGGGCAGGGTCACAGACGGGTCTGTGGAAACGGCGCAGGCGACGCCGGCATTTTTCAAGGCTTTTGCCGATTCTTCAAAGCAGGGGAACAGTTCCGCGCCGGTCAGAAGCGTATGTTCGTCCGCTTGGATCAACAGGTTGCCGTACCGTTTGCAGTAGGCGAGGAGGACGCCGATCTTTTGCAGTCGGGCGCGGAAATCGTCCTCGCCCTGCGGCAGATCGGCCGTCCATGCGCTGATGGCGTCGAGCTGCGGGAGCAGAGCCTGCGTGACGCGGTCATAAACCCGGTTCTGCTGCGCGGTACGTATGCGTGTCTCGTCGATCTCTGCGGCCAGGCGCATCGCGGCGTTTTCCTCGTTGAGACAGTCGGCGGTCTCGTCGAGCTCGCGGTTCAACTGCCGCATGGAGGAAATGTTCTCCGTCCAGTAAAAGAAGCCGCCGCGGACGGGACGCGCTTTGAGGAGCGTGCTGCCGTCCGGCAGTTCGATCGCGCCGTCGAGCGCCCGGCGCAGTTCCTGCGGTTCGGGGCGCACGCCGTTTTCGGAGACTTGCCGCACACGGAAGCTGCCGTCCGCGATCCCGGCGCGCAGCGAGGATGCGGCGAACAGCTCCGGATAATCCTTGTTGCCGGAGATGATGCGGGCAGCCGCCATGCTCTCCCAGAACGCGATGCCGCACAGGCATACGTATTCCGGAAGTTCCATTTTGGACAGGAAAAACGGTATTTTCCTGCCGAAGAAGAAAAGGAAGAATCCGCCGGCAAACGCCGCCGTCAGGACAAGGATCGGCAGCCACGCGGTGCGGACAAGCCGGCGGCTGAATGCGGTACGCATGGCGTTGACGATCATGCAGACGCCGCAGAAAAGCATCCATGCGGCGGCGGTATAGTAAAGGGGGCCGTGCGTGTAGTCGGTCTGCCAGTCGGCAAAGCCCGGCGCAAAGCGGAACGCGAGCGCATGCAGATCGTTCGTCAGGATGCCCGCGGAGATCAGCGAAGAAAGCAGATAGACCGCGCTCCGGCTTTTCGGCGCTTTGGCGTCGTCGGGCTTGCCGAGAAACGTCGACGCGTTGAACAGCGCCGCGGGACCGAAAACGAACGGGGTGTAATAGGCGTACCACAGATGCCGCTGCAGTGTGCCGTCCCACGAGACAAAGGCGTATTTGGCGGTACGCAGGAGCATAAGCAGGACGCAGGAGACCACGAACACGAGCAGGTGCAGCCGCATCTGTTTTTGCGGGAATCTGCGCATGACGCCGAGCCCCCACGAGAGGAA
>CADAGA010000307.1:1540-2142 GCA_902787275.1 Oscillospiraceae bacterium
GAGGAAAAGGGCGTTGAGGACAATACAGTTGACGGCGACGGTCGGAAGGTGATAGGACGGTATGATTAAATGTTCAAACAGCATATACATCGCGCACAGCACAGCCGTCCAGACTGCCGCGCCGCGCAGGATGTTTTTGTCCATATTCGTGACCGCCGCCCCCTTTCGTAAGCGAACTTCGCGCCACATCGAAGCTCTTTCCGCAGGTGATGCACTGCATCCGAATGTACTGTTTCGCCAGCTTGTTCTGCTTGAGCCGGATAACCAGTGCAATGCTCCAGAACACGATGCCCGCGATCGTAATAAACACCGAGATCATATACCCGCCGAACGCAACATCCAGCCACAGGATAAACCATGCGCCGAACTCCACCTTGGAGTACGGTACGCAGCGCACATTGTGACTGCCGCAGTTGGGACAGGCAATGTCGTCGCCGGACAGGCTTTTGTTTTCGTTTATTTGCTGCTCATCCATAAATAATTGTCCTCCTACTGTCTTTCTTGATGACAGTATAGCAAACCGACGCGACAACAGGGTGGTAGAGTTGAAAAGTTAATAATACTCATTAACGTATATCCTTTCCTTTAAAGCCTTCCCCCTT
>CADAGA010000308.1 GCA_902787275.1 Oscillospiraceae bacterium
CGACGTCGTCGCCGATCTCCAGGTAATTCGTTTCGACAAAGATGCCGTAACCGGATTTCGAACCGTCGACACGCACGACGTTTTCACCCAGAAGGCCGGTGATCGCGCCGAGCGCCATCAGACCGTTGTCGAGCTTGAGGAGCGTCTGGGCGTTGCGGATATCGAGCTTCGGTGCGACGGGCTTTGCGTTCGGTGCGGCGTCCAGAACGAACCGCGCCATGCAGTAGAGCGGGCGAATCATGTTCTTCAGATCTTCCTCGCCGAAGTCTCCGCCGCGATCGTAATTCTTCTTGGCGTAAGCTTCGCCGTAACGTTCGACCCAGTCGTCATAGGTGAGCGCGTACTTCTGATACCACGCGTCGTAATCCTTTTCGTAGACGGTCCGGCTTGCATCGGGCACGTCGCCGCCGTAGATCGTCGCCTGTGCGCTCTGTGTGAACAGGAAATCGTAACCTGCGTCCTTCATGACGAGTCCCATGTAGTACGGGAAGTCGCAGTAGAGCGCGTCGTAGTTATTGTAATAGCTGGTGGGGTGCTTGGCAAGATTCGCAAGGATGGTTTTCTTGCCGCTGCGGCTTTCAAAGAGGAAGCAGGAGAACCAGTCCTTCAGCTTCGGACCGCAGTACAGCCTGTCCTCCGAGCCGACGAGACTCTCGGTCTCAAAGAAGGAGAGTGTGCCGTCTTCCATGTTGGAGAAGGCAGTCTTGGCGCAGGCGGCTGCCTGTGCGACGAGCGAGTTTTCCATTTCCTCGCCGAGAGAGCGGGTCGGGATCTTCAAAAGGCACCGCGGCAGATCCTTGAGGATCGTGCCGATCGACATTCCCTGGATATCGATCGCGTTGTGGCAGTGCGTCGCGCTGACGTTGCACGCGGCGATATCGTCGTGCGTAACGCCGGATGCGGCGAGCGCTTTTTCGATCGCCAGGCGCATCTTGCCGATGGTTCCGGCGGTCAGACCGACGCCGTCCACGCTGAGGAAGAGTATAAGATCGTTTACGCCGTTTCCGTTGCTGTCAGCGCCGTTCGACAGCACGAACGCGCGCAGAAGCTGGTCGGAGACGATGACTTCGACGTGATTCTGATATCCGCCGGTCGGCACTCTCTTGACGCGCCAGCCGTTCGGGTCGCTCTTGCCGTTCGCGTCGAGCCGCCATGCGGTCGGGATCACGCTGCCGGAAGCGAAGCCTGCGCTCCACGATCTGCCTTGCGTGGCGCCGTCTGTTCCGGGATAAAACTGCGGGTGCTCGGCCTTCACGTATTCGTCACAGGTCGGGATATTCTTTTGGCGCAGGAGATCCTGCAGACCGCGGAAGATCAGATCGTGCGCTACGCCGAGCACGCTGTCAACGGCGCGCGCGAAGGGACTGTACGGCTTTGCGCTGCCGTCCGCCGCCAGAGAGGGGATCGTGCAGGTGATGCACTGTGCCTTGTTCATGATTCTCGGAACGGGGTAGAGGGGATTGCCTTCGTACATTGCGCGCTCGGCGATCGTTTCAACGTCCTTTTCTTTGACTTCAAGATGCTCCGGAATGTTCATATCGCGGTTCATCTCGCGGATCTTGCGGATGATCAGCGCCGCCTTCTCGGCGTCGGTCTTTTCGGTCGTGACGATGCCGCCGACGTCTGCCAGCTCCGCAAGGCGCTTGTGCGCGCTGTCGCCGTACCAGTCGAGCACGTACGGCATGATGACCGCGTTCGCCAGACCGTGCGGCGTGCCGTACATGCCGCCGAAGTTGTGCGCGATGGCGTGAATATAGCCGACGTATGCCTGACGGAAAGCAATGCCTGCGTGATACGACGCTTCAAGCATGTTTTCGCGCGCTTCGATGTTCTTGCCGTCGCGGTATGCCGTTTCAAGGTTGTCAAAGATCATGCGCGTCGCGATGCGCGCTTCTTCAGCCGTCTTGGCGGTGTTGCTCTGTCCGATATACGCTTCGACCGCGTGCGTGAGCGCGTCCATACCGGTGGTGGAGGTGATGTGCGGCGGCAGACCGACGGTCAGCTCCGCATCGAGCACGGCGTAAGCCGGACGCAGGTTCGGATCGTGAATACCGTATTTTTCATGTGTTTCGGGATCGGAAACGATTGCGGTGATGGTGGACTCGGAACCGGTTCCCGCGGTGGTCGGCACGGCGTAGAGCGTCGGGAGCTTTTTCATAACGCCGAACGTGCCGCGCATCTGTCTGACCGATTTATTCGGGCGGACGACTCTTGCGCCCGCGGCTTTCGCGCAGTCCATGGACGAGCCGCCGCCGAAGGCAATTATGGCCTTGCAGCCGTTCTGCTCGTACAGCTTCTTGGCTTCTTCGATATTCGGGAT
>CADAGA010000309.1 GCA_902787275.1 Oscillospiraceae bacterium
GAGCCGACGTGCACGTGCAGGCCGGCCAGGTCGATGTGCGGCGACGACAGCGCGGCTTTGACGGCACGTTCCAGATGTGCCAGCGGCACGCCGAACTTGCAGTCCTTCTGCGCCGTCTGCACGGCGCTGAACGTGTGCGCTTCGATGCCGGGCGAGACGCGGAAGAGGATCTTCTGCGTTTTGCCAAGCTCCGCACAGAGCCCGTCAAGCCGGCGCAGCTCGTCCTCGCTGTCCACGACGACCGTGCCCGCGCCCCACTCCAGCCCCGTGCGCAGAAACGCCTCGGTCTTGGCGTTGCCGTGCAGCGTCACGCGCTCCATCGGGAAGCCCGCCTTGTGCGCCAGATACAGCTCGCCGAGGGAGACCGTGTCGAGGCACAGACCTTCTTCTTCGATCAGGCGGGCCATCGCCGTGCATAAAAACGCCTTGCCGGCGTAGCAGACGCGCGCGTTCCGTCCTTTTACGGCCTCGCGCAGGCGGCGGCAGCGGCTGCGCAGTTCCGCCTCGTCCATCACGTACAGCGGCGTGCCGTACTCGCGGGCCAGCCCGACCGTGTCGCAGCCGCCCCAGATCAGATGATCGCTCATGTTCTTGTCCTCCTTCGCGAAGGACGGCGAATAAAAACGCGCGCCCCCGCGTATTCATGCGAAATACCCAGGGACGCGCTCATCGATCAGCGCGCGGTACCACCCTGCTTGGACACGCGGCTTCGTCCGAAGCGGGGCCGGTCCTGAAGCGGGGGCCGGTCCTGCGGCGGAACAAAAAATCCCGTCCCTGCACAACCGTAGGGACGAGATCGAAAGTTTCAGTCTCGCGGTACCACCCTGCTTGGACGCGCTTCGCGCATCCCGCTCGGACCCTTTGACGGGGGTCAGTTCGGGAAGCGTACTCCGGCCGTGGAACAGCCTTTCCGCCCCAGCTCCCCGGGCCTTGCCGCTCTCAGCCGCCGCGCGAAAGCCCTTTCAGCCGCGGAGCTTTCTCTCTGTGCGCGCGCGAATCAATGCCGCGAGCGGGTTCCGGTTCATCGCCTTTGTCTGTATTTGGAATATTTTCGTCACATTATAATCCGCAATCCGATTCTGTCAAGGGCAAATCTTGAAATAATTTCGCCAGGCGGGAGAAATATCAGCCTTTTCAGCGCCGACGGCGTGTTATAATGGACGTGTACTATAACTTCTCAAAAAGGCAGGTAATCGTACATGAAAAAGGATCTAGGCGCCGTGCAGGCTGTTTTCCCCATGCCCGTGCTGATGGTGGCGGCGTACAACGACGACGGCACGCCCAACGTGATGAACGCGGCCTGGGGAATGATCTGTGAGCAGGACCAGATCGCCCTGTTCCTCGATCCCGAGCACAAGACGACGAAGAACATGCGTGCGCGCAAGGCGTTCACGGTCGCGCTCGCTGACCGAGCCCACATGGCCGAGGCCGATTTCTTCGGCATCGCCAGCGGCAACACGATGCCCTACAAGTTCGCGCGCAGCGGCCTGACGGCCCGCAAAAGCGCGTTCGTGGACGCGCCGGTCGTCGAGGAGTTCCCCGTCGTCATGGAGTGCCAGCTCATCGACGTGATCGAAAAGGGCAGCTTCTTCTGCGCCGTCGGCCGCATCGTCAACACGGCCGCCGACGAGCGCGTTCTGAACGAAAAGGGCACGATCGACGCGGCGAAGCTCGACGCGCTGATGTTCGACACGTTCGGCCACGGCTATTATTCCGTCGGTGAGAAGGCCGGGCAGGCCTGGAACGCCGGCGCCGGACTGATGAAAAAAGACTAAGCGTCCACGCTGCAAGCAAAAATCCCGCAGGAGCCCCGTTCGTCAGGGCCCTGCGGGATCCTTTTTTCTGCGCTGCGCTACAGCGCCGCGCGGTAGATCGCTTCGATGTCGGCGGCAGCGAGTTTTTTCACCACGCCGATACGTCCGCCGCCGACGGACGCGGCCGAAGCGGCCATGCGCGCGATCTGCGCGTCGGTGGGCTGCACGCCGAGCTCGCGCAGGTTCGTCGGCATCCCGACGCTGCGGTAATAGGCTTCCATCGCCTCGAT
>CADAGA010000310.1 GCA_902787275.1 Oscillospiraceae bacterium
ACGACGAGCGTCTTGGCATTGTACCGTGCAGGGCGCAGCACAAAGTCCGCCTGCGACGCGATCCCGCCGAAAGCCAGCGCCAGCGAGAGCAGAATGTTGAGAAAAGCCTGCATAAGAATCCTCCCCGTAAAAAAACGGATTCCCGTCTTGCAAAATCGGCAAAGTCCGTTTATAATGTGATTCAGAAGAATGATCGGTTCCGGAAAGCGGGTGAAAGACGTGCTGCCGATCCTGTATTTTGTGGTTCCCTGCTATAACGACGCGCAGACGCTGACGGCCAGCGCGCCGATCCTTTTGCGAAAACTGACTTCCTTTATCGATCGGGAAACAGTCCATCCGGACAGCCGCGTGCTGTTTGTCAACGACGGTTCGTCGGACGACACGTGGGACACGATCGTCTCGCTGCACGAGGCGAACGCGCACGTCGTCGGCGTCGATCTCGCATGGAACGCGGGCGAATCGAACGCACTGCTGGCCGGTATGCAGACGGCTGCGAAGAAAGCCGACTGCGTCATCACGACGGACAGCGACCTGCAGGACGACATCGACTGCACGGACGAGATGCTGCGTCTGTTCTCGGACGGGAACGACGTCGTGCTGGGCGTGCGTACCGGACGCCGGGAAGACCCGCTGATGGATCGTCTGACGTCCGACGCCTTCTATTTCGTGATGCGTGTGCTGGGCACCGGGCTCGTCCGGCAACATTCCAATTACCGGCTTCTGAGCCGGAATGCCGTGCTGCGCGTGCTGCAAAGCAAGCCGCCGTATTTCCTGCCCTGTCTCGTCTGCAATCTCGGACTGCCGACCGCGCAGGCCTTCCACAGGCGTCGCGAGCGCGTCGGCGGCGCTTCGAGCTATACGTTCCGCAAGCGTCTACGTCTGGGGCTGCACGCGGTCGCGGCACACACGGCCGCCAGGCGGTTCCTGCCGCCCGAACGCGATCCGCCGTTTGAAGTCCGGACGATCCTCGACGCGTGACGCGCGGCAAAGCCGGAAAGGGATTTGAAATGAATCAGGAAAACGTCCTTTATTTCTGCAACCTGAAAGCGGAATACCAATCGAATATCGACGCGTACACGCAAGTCGTCCGCCGGACGCTCCTGGAGGCGGATCTGTGCGACGGCGCCGCCGTGAAACGGTTTGAGCATGCGTTCGCACAGTACTGCGGCGCACCCCACTGCAGCGCAGTCGACAGCGGCACGAGCGCGCTTTTTCTTGCGATGAAAGCGCTCGGCGTCGGCGAAGGCGACGAGGTGATCGTGCCGTCAAACACGTTCGTCGCGACGCCGCTTGCCGCCGTGTATGCCGGTGCGACGCCCGTATTCTGCGACTGCAAGCCGGACACGTGGGAGATCGATCCGCAGTCCGCGGCGCGGCTCGAAAAAGACGAAGGCCATCGTCGGCGTACATCTGTACGGACAGCCGTGCGATCTGGACGGTCTGACCGCTCTCGCACGCGAAAACGATCTGTATCTCATGGAGGACTGCGCGCAAAGCTGCGGCGCACTCTACCGCGGCAAAACCGTCGGCACACTGTCCGACGCAGGCTGTTTCAGCTTCTACCCGACCAAGACGCTCGGCGCTGCGGGCGCCGCAGGATGCATTCTGACAAGCCGTGCCGACGTCAAAGCGTCGGTCGATTCGCTGAAGTTTTTTGCGACTGACCGTGCGAGCGGCGATCATTTGCGCATCGGATACAACATGCGCATGGACAGCGTCCATGCGGCGCTGCTCGAATACAAGCTGTCCCTTCTCGCCGGAGCCAACGCGCGGCGTGAGGCGATCGCGCGGCAGTACCTGTCGCAGATCCGCAGTCCCCGTCTGCGCTTGCAGCAAAGCGAGGAAAACTGTGCGCGGGTGTGGCACATCTTCCCGATCTGCGTCGACGAGCGCAAAGCGTTTCTCGGACACATGCGCTCGCGGGACATCGTCTGCGGCATCCATTACCCGATCCCCTGCCATCTGCAGCGGGCGTTCCGGCATCTGCGATATGAAAAAGGCGCTCTGCCGCACAGCGAAACGCTCGCGGCACAGTGTGTCTCCCTGCCGCTCTATCCGGAAATGACACAGCGGGACGTCGAGCGCGTCATCGATGCGTGCAACGCGTTCTGCTGAGATTATAAACCATATCTGCCGGTTTTGCAACCGGTCAAAGGAGTCGATACGATGAGTTTCGCAGAACTGTTTCAATGGATCCTCGGCAGCGTGTACGGCCTGTCGATGGTGCTCGGCCTGATCCTGCCCTTCGGCGGTGTACAGCGTCTGGGCGGCAGCATCACCGATACGATGCCGACGACGCCGGAGGATTTCGCGCCGGCGGTACGCCTCG